>CALRTD020000027.1:0-17327 GCA_943371015.1 Synechococcus sp. UW140
TCGGAAACACTACTAAAATGTTTCACCAAAACAATCAGGATTATGAAACAACTCAACTACAACAGCGTAAGACGCACCGCTTTTTTTGCGTCGGCATTGGCCTTACTTGTCATCAGTCAAAAGGCTGAAGCACAAAACTGGGTAAACGGAGGTAACGCTCTTCTGGGTGCCGGTACATTAGGTACAAATAATGCACAGAACTTGATTTTTGAAACCAACAATGCACCGCGAATGTCGATCATTGGTGTAGGGGCGTTCAATCAGGGCTTTGTGGGCGTAAACACGTTGGCTCCCAATTCGCGGTTTCAGGTTCGTAACGGACAGATTTCGGGTGTTGAAGCGGGGAATTTTGGAAGTTTCCTCACAGGGAACGACTGGATCGGGCTTGGAATCGCAGGTTCTTCCGTGGCTCCTATTAATACAGTTTATGGTATGGCAATGACCCGCGGTGCTTCGGCCGGTTACCTTAATCTGATCGATAATTCAAGCGGTGCAAGAGATCTGGTATTGGGATTCGGATATGATGCAAGCATTAATACACCGAGCCGTCCACGTCAGAAGTTTTATTTGCGCAGCATTCTTACCGATTATACGAATACCAACATACCAACATTTCAAAAGGATATTATGGTAGCCGACTGGCGCGGATATGTTGGTTTCAATACAGATCCGGGTACAGCCGCGTTTGTAGTGGATGCATCACCCGCTTCTTTGCCCGGTGCAAGTATTCGAGGAATATCAGTACTTACAAACGGAAGTTTTGCAACTGCAGCCTCAGCATCATTTGCATCAATCGGTGAACTGGAAAGTTCAGTATGCCCCACAACCGGCGTGGTCGGTTTTCGCGGGCAAAATGGTTTGGCGGGTGTAAACCTGCAAGTGGATAACAGTTCGGCGGGTTTAAGCTGGCAGGATTTGAGTTATGCGGGCAATGTAAATGCTACAACAGGAGCAGAGGCACGTTTTACCTTTAATTTCCGCAACAACCAGCCCGGGCCGTGCATTGCAGCCAATAACCGTGAAGTGATGACCATACTGGCCAACGGCCGGGTAGGCATTAACACAAATGCACCTGTACCGAATGGTGTTTTCAATGTTCCACCGAATGCAGGTGCATTTGCCAATTTCTTTCTTGATGTAAATGGCGGTGTACGTGCCGAAGGCTACTGGGCATTTTCTGATCAGCGTTTCAAGACAAACGTAAAAACAATCGAAAACCCGATGGAACGCATTATGAAAATGCGCGGCACCAGCTACCTGTTCACCGGCCCGTCAACCACCGAAGGACAAAAAGGTACAGTTCAGTTGGGCTTTATTGCTCAGGAACTGGAGCAGGTTGTTCCGGAAGCCGTTGTTCAGGGTACTGATGGCATTTATGCTGTAAACTACAATGCACTTACACCGCTGGTAATTGAAGGCATGAAACAACAGCAGGGCAATATTGATGTTC
Organism: Synechococcus sp. UW140; assembly: GCA_943371015.1. Lineage (GTDB taxonomy): Bacteria > Bacteroidota > Bacteroidia > Palsa-965 > Palsa-965. Next base: position 1,451 of record CALRTD020000027.1, read on the forward strand.
AGAACAAACAAATTACTGAACAGCAGAAACGTATTGAAACACTTGAAGCAGAAATAGCAGCTCTCAAAGCACAGACTTCACCCGCAGGCGCATTCGAGAACGGACTTCCGGTAAACCCGGCATTGGGCAATCTTCAGCAGAATATTCCCAATCCGTTCAACCAGCAAACTGTAATCAACTTCAATGTTGCGCAGAATGCCGGTGTAGCTATGATTACCATTTATGATCTCAACGGTCGTCAGATTCGTTCTGAACAGATCAATCAGCGCGGTGCAGGTCAGCTTGTCATCAATGCCAATGAACTCTCTCCGGGCATGTACATCTACGCACTTATCGTTGACGGAAAAGCCGCCGACAGCAAGCGCATGATTGTAACCGAGTAAAAAGCAGAGCGAGAAAGAGAGCGAGAGCGAAAAAACAGAACGAGAGCGGAGAATGAGAACGGTTTAACACCTCATCTCTGCTCTCGCTCTCCGCTCTCGCTCTCTTTCCCGCTCTGTTTCCCGTTTTGTTTAGCACAAATGTATATACATGTAATTAACTTTTTAACAGACGTTCATTCATTGATTATGCTTGATAATTAGCCGGAAAAAGACATATTCATTTGTTTTACTTTTTGCAATTATTGCAAGGCTTTTAATCAACAAAATGTTTTCAATCTCTGTTCAGCATGTCCGGTGTAGAATTCCGTCTGTTCGGAAGCAAAGCCGGTATGTTTCACTAAAACAACAAGAATTATGAAACAAATGCACTACAACAAAGTAAGACGCACGGCATTTTTTGCGTCTGTGGTTGCCCTGATGGCATTTAGCCAGGACGCAAAAGCGCAGTGGCAGCTAAACGGAAACCCGCTTGCAGCAGCAACCGCAATGGGTTCAAACACGCCGCAGAACGTGATCTTTGAAACCAACAACGTACCGCGGATGACGCTGATCGGTGTTGCCGGGCCTAATCAGGGCTTCTTTGGGATTGGTGTTCCAAACCCGCAAACTCATCTGGAAGTTCTTGGCGACTCGCGTGTTAGAGGAACCATAGCCGGATCACAATTAACATTTACGGCCAATTCCCGTCAGCTTATTGATGCATCCACTGAATTGCGTGTATCATCAACAGGTAATATTTATCATACCATTGGTAACGGATTGGCAACAGGCGGGGCTTTCTACATAAGCTCATCGAACCCGGGAAATATTCTCACAACTGTTCTGAGCACCGGTTTTATGGGTGTCGGCACAATTAACCCAACTGCAAAGTTTCAGGTATTTGGCGGACAGATTTCACAAGTACAGGCGGGTACTTTTGGACAGTTTGCAGCGCCCAACGAGTGGATCGGATTAGGCGTTGGCGGTTCGGCAGCGTTTCCGATCAATTTTGTTTATGGAATGGCGATGTCGCGCAGTGGTTTTGCCGGGTATTACAATTTGCTTGATAACGGCAGTACCAAAGACATGATTGTTGGTTTCGGAAATGAAGGTGCCTCATTTGATCCGAACCAGCGTTTGCGCATTCGCAACATTGTAACCAACGGGGCTGCTGCACCAACCAACAGAGATCTCATGGTCTTCAATCCGAATGGTTATGTTGGCGTTAATACAGATCCCGGTAATGTAGCATTTCTTGTTGATGCAACTACTGCCGCTGTACTTCCGGCTTCTTCAATCAGAGCGATGACGGTTCTCACAAATGGTAGTTTTGCTTCGCCGGCAACAGCTTCGTTTGCTTCAATGGGTGAGTTGGTAAGTTCTATTTGCCCAACCAATCAGGTAATTGGCATGCGTGCGCAAAACGGTCAGTCTGGGGTAAACTGCCAGGTGAACAACAACAATGCAGAGATTGTTTGGCAGGATTTAACTTATGCCGGAAACGTAAACGCTACAACTGGATTTGAGTCGCGTATTACGTTTAACTTCCGCAATAACCAACCTGGACCATGCCTTGCGCCAAACAACAGAGAAGTAATGACCATTCTGGCTAATGGCCGTGTGGGTATTAACACACCGGCACCCATTCCGTTTGCAGTTACCAACGTTCCTCCCGTTGGTGGTCTTGCTATCGACTTTTACCTTGATGTGAATGGTGGTGTACGTGCAGAAGGATACTGGGCGTTCTCCGATCAACGCTTTAAATCAAATGTGCAAACCTTAGAGAATCCAATGGAGCGCATTATGAAAATACGCGGTACAAGTTATACCTTCCGCGGCCCGTCGGCACAAGAAGGTGCAGTTGGCGTTCCGCAAATAGGCTTTATTGCTCAGGAATTGGAACAGGTGGTACCCGAAGCAGTAGTTAAAGGATCTGACGGTGTGTATGCAGTAAATTACAACTCCATCACACCGCTGCTGGTAGAAGGTATCAAGCAACAGCAAACCACAATTCAAACACTCACCGACCGTGTTGCTGAGCTCGAAAAACAACTTGCACAGCAGATACCGGGAAACACTGCTCCCACAGGCACATTCCAGGATCAGCTTCCGGTAAACCCGGCATTGGGCAATCTTCAGCAGAATGTTCCCAATCCGTTCAACCAGCAAACTGTAATCAACTTCAATGTTGCGCAGAATGCCGGTGTAGCTATGATTACCATTTATGATCTCAACGGCCGTCAGATTCGTTCTGAACAGATCAATCAGCGCGGCGCAGGTCAGCTTGTCATTAATGCCAACGAACTTTCTCCGGGCATGTACATCTACGCACTTATCGTTGACGGAAAAGCCGCCGACAGCAAGCGCATGATTGTAACCGAGTAAAAAGCAGAGCGAGAAAGAGAGCGAAAAAACAGAGCGAGAGCGGAGAATGAGAACGGTTTAACACCTCATCTCCGCTTTCGCTTTGTTTCTCGCTCTTTTTTTTTAAATACAGGCAACCGGTTAGGCAAGCTTCCGTCTTTTCATTGGCAACATAAACTTACGCACATGAAAAACGGCTATTCTCTCCTCCTTGCGGCCGGACTTTTTTGTCTTCCGCTCACACAGCTTCGGGCTCAGGATCCTGAGTTTTCGCAATTTTATGCAAACTCATTGTACCTGAATCCTGCGCTGGCCGGGGCTAAAATCTGCCCGAGCATCCAAACCAACTATCGGCAGCAGTGGCCGGGTATTGCGGGAACATATTCAACATTTGCCGCTTCTTATGATCAATATGCACATAACGTAAAAGGCGGAATTGGTGTAACCGTCATGCACGATCGGGCAGGACAGGGCACGCTCAATACAACCGGAATTGGTGTTATTTATGCACCTGTTATTCCGCTATCGAAAACTTCAAGCATTTCGCTGGGCTTTCAAGCTGGCTGGTGGCAGAAAGCGGTGAACTGGAACATGCTCAATTTCGGCGACCAGATTGATCCGAGAAGTGGCTTTGTGATAAATACGCAGGAAGTTCAGCCCGAACAGCTTCAAACCAGCAGTTTTGATTTGGGAGCAGGCGCTATGTTTTCATCGCGTTCGTTTTATGCCGGTGTAGCCACGCATCATATTCTTGAGCAAAACGAATCATTTCTCAACGGTACAAGCAAGCTTCCGCGCAAATACACTGCCCATGCGGGAGGTATCATACGTCTGGGGAATAACAAGGATAACGACCGCTATGTTTCTCCCAACATCATGTACCGTCAGCAGGGCGATTTCAAGCGTCTTGATTTAGGAATGTATGTAAAAAACAATTCGCTGGTTGGAGGTCTTTGGTACCGCGGCCGCGACGCATTCATTATTCTGCTTGGTCTTGATCTGGAGAATGGAATGCGTGTAGGTTACAGCTATGATGTAACTGTATCGCGGCTTACCAATGCCTCTGCCGGAGCGCACGAATTATCACTGGGTTGGTTGCTGAAATGCAAAAAGCCAAACAAGAAATACCGCCTGCATGTTTGCCCAAGTTTCTGAGCAGATCTGCGTTATCTGCTCCAGGCGGTAATCATTCGACAGCCCCGCTGTAAACATCTGTTGTTGCACAATCCCCCTCGTGTGTAGCAGCAGATGTTTCTTTTTAGGCAATAGCGGTATCTTTGTGCAATGCCCGCACCCGATCATCTTCAGCCAGTAATTCAGGTATTGCCCGAGAAACCGGGCGTGTATCAGTATTATGATATTGCTGGAAAGCTTCTTTACGTAGGTAAAGCAAAAAGCCTGAAGAAACGCGTCAGCTCTTATTTTACCAAAGAACAGCACGATAACGGGAAAACGTATGTGCTGGTGCGTAAAATTCACGACATTAAATATCTGGTTGTGGATACCGAGCTTGACGCTTTGCTGCTCGAGAACAACCTCATTAAAAAATACCAGCCGCCATATAACATCAGGCTGAAAGATGATAAAACATATCCCTGGATATGTATTACCAATGAACGTTTTCCCCGTGTATTTTCCACCCGGAAATTACTTGATGATGGTTCACAGTATTTCGGGCCGTATGCTTCGGTAAAAGTGATGCACACTGTACTGGATTTAGTGCGCAAGGTGTATAAACTGCGGAGCTGCCGGTTGGCATTAACAGAGGCAAACGTGAAAGCCGGGAAATTCAGAATTTGTCTGGAATATCATATTGGTAATTGCAAAGGTCCGTGCGAAGGTTTGCAGCAGGAAGCAGAGTACAATGCACACATTCGTGAAATACGGGATATTATTCGCGGTAATATTTCTGTGGTTACCCGTATGCTGCGCGAGGAAATGAATGCGCACATTGTAAATCTTGCATTTGAAAAAGCGCATGAGGTAAAAGAAAAATTAAGTGCGCTGGAAAAATACCAGGGGAAATCAACAGTTGTAAATTCATCCATCAGCAATGTTGATGTGTTTACGATTGCCTCCGAAGAAAAAGCGGCGTTCGTTAATTTCTTTAAAGTAATTGATGGAGCAATAGTTCAGGGACATACCCTTGAAATGAAGAAGCGTCTTGATGAAACCGATGGCGAACTTTTAGAACTGGCCATTGTAGAACTCCGCGACCGTTTTCAGAGCAATTCAACAGAAATCGTTGTGCCTTTTGTGCCTGAGCTTCAATTGCCGGGAGTTGAATACACCGTTCCGCAGCGTGGCGATAAAAAGAAACTGCTTGAACTCTCGGCACGGAATGTTGAATATTACCGAAAAGACAAAGAACGGCAAGATAGCCTCGTAGATCCTGAACGCCACACCAAGCGCATTCTGCAAACCATGATGAAGGATTTGCGCCTTACCGAAGAGCCGCGCCACATTGAGTGTTTCGATAACTCCAATTTTCATGGCGATTATGCGGTTTCGGCAATGACGGTGTTTAAAGATGCAAAGCCAAGCAAGAAAGATTATCGCCATTTTAATGTAAAGACAGTTGAAGGTCCCGATGATTTTGCAACAATGGAGGAAGTGATTTTCCGCCGCTACAAACGCGTTTCGGAGGAAGGTTTGGAAATGCCGCAACTCATTGTGATCGACGGTGGAAAAGGACAGCTGAGTGCAGCTATGACATCGCTCGAAAAACTTGGCTTGCGGGGCAAAGTAGCTGTAATTGGCATTGCAAAACGCCTCGAAGAAATTTACTACCCGAATGATCCGATTCCGCTTTACCTCGATAAAAAATCGGAATCGCTGCGTGTGATTCAATATATCCGCGATGAAGCACACCGTTTCGGAATCACGCATCACCGCAAGCAACGCAGTAAGGGCACAATAAAAACTGAGCTGACCGAAATCAAAGGCATCAGCGAATCAACAGCAACCAAATTGCTGAATGAGTATCGTTCAGTAAAAACGATTCGGGAGAAAACTGAGGCCGAGTTGGCTGCAGTTATCGGTCCTGCTAAAGCGAAGTTGGTTGCTGATTTTTTTAAGGGGAACAAATAAAATAGCTAAGAATTACCATTTTGGTAATTCTTGACGTATCTTTGTTGTAAACATTAATAATTAAAAATGAAAACAAAGAAACAAACCCTTAGAAATGGAGATTTATGAAAAAGAGGCACTAATAAAGTTTTATTTAAAGCATGCAATAGTAAAGAAGACATTGGAACTCTGGTATAATGATGTTAAAAGCAAAAAGTGGAAATCAACGGCAGATGTAAAGAAAGATTATACAACTGTTAGCATTATCAATAGAAATAGAGTTGTTTTTAATATCAAAGGGAATTCATACAGATTAATTGCAGACATTAATTTTGATAAAGGTTGGGTAGTAATAAGATTTATTGGTACTCACAGCGAATATGATAAAATTGATGCAGCTACAATAGACAAGTATAAATTCTAATAAGTAATTGAATGTTAAAAAAAATTAAGACAAAGAAAGACTATCATGAAGCGTTAACTCGTTTCAAGGAGGTTTTTTTGGCCAAATCAGGAACGCCTGAAAGTGATGAAGCAGATGTTCTTGCTTTATTGATAAAAGATTATGAAGATCGTCATTTCGTTATTGATGCTCCTGATCCTATTGATGCAATAAAGTATAGAATGGAGCAACAAGGAATTACCCGAAAGGAATTGGCTAAAATTCTTGGTCATGATAGTCGTGTTAGCGATATATTTTCAGGACGAAGAAAGCTAACTCTTGATATGGTTCGAAATCTTCACCAACAGCTTTTCATTCCGTTGGAGGCTTTAATCAAATAGTAACTGATAGGGAAACAATTCTGGGGCTGACCAAGTTTATGGTCAGCCTTTTCATTTTAATGGATTCTTTGCACTAATACATACTGCAAGTTGAAGAGCCGCGCGGTTTTTCTATCTTTGCACCCAATTAAAAAAACACCTGATGCACACCGAACTTTCAGAACAGGAAGTCCTCCGCCGCCAGAAACTGGTACGCTTACGCGAACTCGGCATTGATCCTTATCCGGCCGATGAATTTACTGTGAATGTTACTGCTAAAGACATTCACGAGAACTATGAGCGCGATAAGACCAGCTACAAGAGCGTGCGCATTGCCGGCCGCCTGATGAGTGTTCGTGATATGGGTAAAGCAGCTTTTGCCAACCTGCAGGATGCATCAGGACGCATTCAGATCTATATCCGCCGCGATGATATTTGCACCGGAGAAGACAAAACACTTTATACCGAAGTTTGGAAAAAGCTAACGGATCTCGGCGATATCATCGGTATCGAAGGTTTTGTGTTTACCACTCAGGTTGGCGAAATTTCAATTCATGCTACCAGCTTTGTGCTGCTCAGCAAATCGCTGCGCCCGCTGCCGGTTGTAAAAACCGATGAGAGCGGCAATGCTTACGATGAAGTTGTTGATCCTGAGTTCCGCTACCGCCAGCGTTATGCTGATCTCATCATCAATCCGAAAGTGAAAGAAACATTCGTAAAGCGCACGAAAATGATTAATGCGCTGCGCGGATATTTGAATGATATCGGCCTGCTTGAAGTGGATACTCCGGTCCTTCAGCCCATTCCGGGTGGTGCAGCGGCGCGTCCGTTTAAAACGCACCACAATGCGCTCGATACGGAGCTGTTTATGCGAATAGCCAACGAGCTTTACCTCAAACGCCTGATTGTTGGCGGTTTCGATGGTGTGTTTGAGTTTTCGCGCAACTTCCGCAACGAAGGCATGGATCGCACGCACAATCCTGAATTTACCATTCTCGAATTCTATGTAGCTTACAAAGATTACGAATGGATGATGCGTACCTGCGAGTCGATGCTGGAGAAAGCCGCGATCAACGCAAACGGCACCACCGATCTGCAAGTTGGCGAAAACATAATCAGCTTTGCAGCGCCTTTCCGCCGTGTTACCTTGTTTGATGCAATTAAAGAATACACCGGACTCGATGTTTCAGCAATGAACGAAGAAGAACTGCGCGCTGCCTGCCGCGAACTTCATATTCCGGTTGATCATTCAATGGGCAGCGCAAAACTCATCGACAAGATTTTTGGGGAGAAATGCGAGGGCAACTTCATTCAGCCCACATTCATTACCGATTATCCGGTTGAAATGAGTCCGCTCACCAAGAAGCATCGTAGCAAAGAAGGTCTTGTAGAGCGCTTCGAACTTATGATTAACGGCAAAGAAGTTGCCAACGCCTACAGTGAGCTTAACGATCCGATTGACCAGCGCGAACGATTTGAAGAGCAGGTTAAGCTCATGGAACGCGGCGATGATGAAGCTATGTACATTGATCATGATTTCCTCCGCGCATTGGAATACGGCATGCCGCCAACAGCCGGAATCGGAATCGGTATCGACCGTTTGGCAATGTTGCTCACCAACAGCCATTCCATCCAGGATGTTCTTTTCTTTCCGCAAATGCGGCCTGAGAAATTTGATTAATTGTAGTCTGAGGCACAGTGTTTCAAATTTCTCAGGAATGTTGAGTGTTTAATTTTGAATGATGAATGCCGCATTCACGAACACCATTGAAGGACTATTAAAAGTGAGCTAAATGCGGCCTGAGAAATTTGATTGATTGTATTAAATACATCATTGTTGTTAGGACGTGATGTATTATTAATTGTAGCTAGGACGCGATGCATCGCGTCCCGACAAGCATCGAACAGAAACTAAATCGACGGCTGAAAATTTATTTTCAGCCGTCGCTTTTTCGCTTTACACTCTTCACTTTACACTTTTCACTTCTTTTCAGCCAGCAGCAGTTCCAGATCAATCATCAGCCGATCAACTTCTGCGGCATCAGTACCTGTGTAGCGGCCCCGAATATGGCCTTCACCGTCGATGAGGCCGATTTGATCTGAATGCAGAAAATCTTCCTTGCTGCCATCGCCTTCGCTGTCTGAAAGCAGGTAGCTTGTACGGGCCATGTTGTAGATTTCAGTTTTGTTCCCGGTTACAAATTTCCACTTTGAAGCATCGGCATTGTAGCGCTGAGCATAAGCAGCAAGCACCGGAACCGAATCGTTTTCGGGATTTACAGTGTGAGACAGGAACAAAACATTGTTATTGCTCTTGTACTGACTGTAAACACGATTCATTTGCCGGTTCATTACCGGACAAATCCCTTCGCAGGTTGCAAAGAAGAAATTTACAAGTGTGATTTTCCCTTTGAAATCGGCATTCGTAACCGTTTTTCCCGTTTGATCGGTAAAGCTGAAGTTGCGGATGATGTGTTTCCCGCTGGCATCCGCATTCATAGCCGTACTTTGTGTTGGCATATAGTAGGGCAGTGCGCGGATCGGAGTTTTTTCGCCTCCGGCTAATTGCGGAATTACTAGAATAAGCAAAACAACCGCGGCAACGCCAAGTCCGATATTGATCCAGAAACGATTCATACTACAAAGGTATCTACCGGTAATGAGTTCTTTGATACGTGTTTCGCAAATTAATCTTCAATACTGATCACTGTCAGGTAAAAAAATCGGTCAAACCAATTTGTGATTTGACCGATGCAGTTTTTGCTTAATTCTTTGAAGGCAGCGGATCTGCTTTCGGAGAAGCGGGGACATCGCCGGGACCGGCACCTCTTACATATTTAACTTTGCCGGTCTTTTTGCCATTTTCATCATACGCTGTCCACATACCTTCTTTCAAATTGTTGAGGTATTGTCCTACGGCTTTAGGTTTTTCGTTTGGATGATATTCTGTCCACACGCCAACCATTTGTCCCATTTTGTACATTCCTTTTACTTTGAGTTTTCCGGTTTCATAATATTCAACATATTCTCCATCCATCTCATTATTTACATACTTTACTTTACTGTTGATTTGTTTGTTTTTGTAGTAACTGATTTGATCACCGTTCAGGCTGCCGTTAATGTAATTTGATTCTGTATTCAGTACACCATCATCAAAAAACCATTTACATAAACCGTTTCGTTGTCCGTCTTTGTAGTTTGACTCTTCCTGCTTTTTCCCGTTTGAGTAATAAACACGCTTGATTCCGGTGAGTTTACCTTTATCGAACATTTCTTCGGTTTTGGGTTTTCCACCGGTAAAAAATGTACGGCGTAAACCGTGCAGTGTATCATTTACATAAGCTTCTTCACGAAAAACAAATCCAGACCGATCAATTGAAATGAACAAACCATGTCTTTTCCCGTGTAAATAGTTCTCAACTGCTGTAATTAATAAGTTGCCGATTGGGTACGTTTTCCATGTGCCTTCTTTCAACCCGTCAACATAATAGCCGTGATAGTCGTTAGATGAAATACGTTCAATCCAGAAGCCTTGTTTGCGGCCCTGCGGATCTGTATAGTTTGTGTCGTTGGCACTAGCGCTGAGCGATTGAGCGCAAAACATACTGCTTAAAAACAGCAGGAAAAAGAATACGTGTTTCATAATGCATAAAGTTATTTACCGGCATTGAATTTACGCAATCGCGGGCAAAGCACAGTTTACCAGCTCACAATAACCTTGCCGGTTGTTTTGCGGCCGCCCAGTGCTTCGTGTGCTTCGGAAAGCTGCGCTGCTGAGTAGTTTCCGCCGTGAATGATGCGAATTTTGCCTTCGTTGTGTAGCTGCAGCATGGCGGTCATGCCTTCACGCAGCAGCAGCGGATTTCGGTCGGCAAGCCGCAGCATATTGAGTCCGCTCACTGTTTGCGATTGCATGAGCCAGTGCACAGGATTGTGAAATCCAAAGCCAACTACAAGGCCGAGTGTGGCAAAAGGTCCTTTGCGGTTAAGGCGTTCGGCGGCTCCGTAACCAACAATTCGTCCGCCCGGGCTTAACAAGCTCAGTGCGGTACGAAATGCTTTTCCGCCGAGGTTGTCGAAAACAACATCAAGCCCTTTATTGCCTCTGATGTTGCGAACAGCATCAGCAAAGTGCTGTGCATTATAGTTGATCGGATGATCAGTACCAAGGCTGCGCAGGAGATTTAGTTTTTCTTCGCTGCCGGCTGTTCCGTAAACCGTGCAGCCCTGCAATTTTGCCATTTGAACGAGCAGCGAACCAACACCGCCTGCCGCAGCCTGTACTAAAACATGCTCGCCGGCACGCAGTTTAAACAGTTGCGTTGCTGCAAACCAGGCTGTGCAGCCTTGTGTGGCAAGGGCGCAGGCATCAGCAGGGTGCATGGTTTCGGGAATGGCTACAATGCTTCGCGCATCTGCATTTACATGCGTTGCATATCCGCCGAAGCGTGTAAATGCAAGTACACGCGTGCCCGGCGGCGGAGCATCTGCACTGCTGCCCGAAAATTCGATACGGCCCACAATCTCGTAGCCCAGAACTGCCGGAATTGGCGGTGCTTCGCGGTAAAGGCCTTTTCGGGCCATTACATCAGCAAAGTTGAGTCCGAATGATTCAACTTTAATGCGCACTTCGTGTGCCGCAGGTTCCGGCAAATGATGTGCACGGCGTTCAAATGCAGCCGATGGGTCTCCGTTTTTTACAAGGTAATATGCTTCCATAATCGTTGGTTTTTCCGGAGCTCAGTAGCGAAAACCAAGATGCAGTTCGGAAAACAGTTTATCGCGTGTTGGAAAAAGTAATGCAAAAACCAACAGCGAAATTGCTGCGGGAATAAATAGTGAAGGCTGACGCTCAATAATGATTCCTGCAAAACAAATAAGTACAGCAGCTTCGTGCAGCGCCCAGCGGACGAGGCATACAGAGCGATAGCCGGAATAAAGTTTAGCATCATTTTTCTCGCCGCGAAGCGGAACCAGCATCTTGCGCGGAACCAGTGAGCCTGCAATAAGCAGCATAGCCGCGGCCAGAGGAATCACACCGGAAAGTGTGGTTTCACCAAACGAAAATGGCTGAACCGTTTCAGGACTGCCGTAAAGAATAAATGCAGTGACCGCACCAAACAACACCTGCCCCGAAAGCAATGCACCAAATAGTACTTTGAGCTGTGTAAGGAGTTTGTCTGAAGGAAGCGGTTCAGCGGACATAAAGCTGTTTGAGTTGAGGTGACGAAATTAGATCAGTAATGGTAACTGCGTATTCTGTTGAAGGAACAGCAGTGCCATATTTTTTGGTAATGAGGGGCTTCACTTTTTCACCGCCAAGTGAAAGCGTGTTGAGTTTTCGGAGCGGGCAAAGTGAAATTCCGAGCCCATTTTGATATACTTTCCAAACCAGTTCACTGCTGTACAATTCATCATCACTCCAGCCAAAATACCTGTCGGCAGGTGTCGATTTAAAAGGTTTGCAGGCAGCCCGAACCTTTTTTACATTTTTGGGAACAAGCAGATTTTCGCCATCCTGCAGGCGATACAGAGCAAGTTTATTTTCGCGTCCGCCTGAAATCCATTCGGGCAACGGCGTCAGGCGTACTTTCCCGATTACATCCAGCACAACCATTGCCCCATCAGCATCACGGCGAAAAATAATACCAATGTTGGTCCATTCTCCCGGCATGGCTTCGCGCATAAGATCACCAGTTGCATTTTGAATGTCCTGCACAATAATATCACCTTCCATAAGATCGGGTAAACCATCAAGAACATCCCTGACTGCAGCCTGATTACGTGCTGAAGTATCAAGCGCAGTCATGTCTGCCGCTTGAGGCGTATCAACAACTGCTGCGGGAACAGTTGTATCGGGATTGATTTTTCTGTCGCGTTTGGGGTTGCTGCAGGCGGCAAGCAAAGCGATTGCGACAAGCGGGAAGTATTTCATAACCATTTTCTGCGTCTGAAATAAAAGAGTAAGGCAAAAACGAGTACCAGCATGGCAATGCAGAGTTCCCAAAATCCAAGCGGATTATTTTTTCCGGGAAGCACTTCGAAGTTCATTCCGTAAACGCCGGTAAGAAAAGTAAGCGGGACAAAAATTGTAGTGATGATGGTAAGTGTTTTCATCACTTCATTCATGCGGTTGCTTACACTTGAAAGGTACAGATCCATCATACCCGAAAGCAGATCCCGATATGTTTCAACAGTGTCTATAACGCGAATGGCATGATCATGTGCATCACGCAGATACACAAAAGTGCTTTGCGTGAACAGTGGTGTTTCTGTACGTTCAATTAAACTCAGCAATTCGCGCATGGGCCAAACCGCTTTGCGCAAATGCACCATTTGCCGCTTAAGCTTGTGCAGTGTATTGAGTGTTTGCGGCTTCGGATTATGCAGCATTATTTCTTCGAGGTCTTCAACTTCATCGCCGATCTGTTCAAGAACAATAAAGTAAGAATCAATAACCGCGTCTATTAATGCATAGCAAAGATAATCGGCGGCACATTTTCGTACCCGCCCTTTTCCTTGCCTGATACGGGTTCTGATGATATCAAACACATCACCGCTTTCAGCTTCCTGAAAAGATAAAACGGTATTGTTGTTGAGCAGGAGAATAGAAAGCTGTTCGGTAATGTAGCGGTCTTCGTTTGGGGCTGTTTCTTCATTATTGCTGTAGATCATTTTCATGATGCAAACAGCATAATGCTCATAATCTTCGTATTTAGCGCGCTGATTGGTGTTTACAATATCTTCCTGAGTGAGCGGGTGAATATTGAAGCGGTTGCAGATTTCTTCAACTAAATCAGTATTGTGAACACCATCAACATTAATCCACCGCACCATACCTTCGTGCGAGTTGAGAATACAATCGCTAAAGCTGGAAAATGTTTTTTCGTGAAATTCTTTTTCGTTGTATTCGATGAGGGTAATACGCACCGAAGTGTCAACCTCACGACCAACGTAAAGGATTGTACCCGGCGGAGCACCTGATTTTTCGGAAAGCTGCATCATTGTGCTAAAGCGTTCGTGATTATAGCGAAGATACGAAGCTGCGTGAGATGATGACGTGTTTCCGGCTATTCGTTTTCGTCGCTGGGTTCTGTTTCGCCGTTGTTTCCGCTCACTACAATTACAATTTCACCTTTTACGGTTTTTGCTTCGAAGTGGGCTTTGGCTTGTGCAAGTGTGCCGCGGAATGTTTCTTCGAACATCTTTGTAAGCTCGCGGCACACGGCCGCCTGGCGGTTTTCGCCAAAGTGCTCGGCAAGTTCGCCAAGGGCTTTTACGAGGCGGAACGGCGATTCGTAAAGTACAATTGTGCGGTCTTGTGCAGCCAGTTCGCGCAGGCGGGTTTGTCTTCCTTTTTTCTGCGGCAGAAACCCGGCAAACACAAACTGATCGCAGGGGAGGCCTGATTGTACCAGCGCCGGTACGAAAGCTGTTGCACCCGGCAGGCACTCTACATGCACCCCGGCTTTAACACAAGCTCTTACCAGCAGGAAGCCGGGATCTGAAATGCCCGGTGTTCCGGCATCGGTAATTAACGCCACAGTTTGCCCTGATTCAATTCGCGCGGCAATGTCTTCTACAGTTCGGTGCTCGTTGTGCTGGTGATGCGACTGAACTGGCCGGCGTATATCATAATGCTGCAGCAGTTTCGATGATGTGCGGGTGTCTTCGCATAAAATCAAATCAGCTTCTTTCAGCACGCGCAAAGCGCGAAGTGTGATGTCTTCGAGATTGCCGATAGGCGTTGGAACCAGATAAAGTGTTGACATAACTGCAGCGGTTGCTGCTGCAAATATACCCCGCTGCTCCGTTATCGTTTAATAAAACTTATTTTATTCATGAGTTCATCAACCCGATCGGGGGAAACAGAAATCTGATGTCCGTTTTTCATCATCAAATAGCCGCCATCAGATTTCACGTATTCTGTAATATATGAGATGTTGGCAATGTATGATTTGTGACAGCGGAAAAACGGTCCTGATGATTCAAAGATATCATCAAAGTTTTTCAGTGTTCGGCTCACCACCAGCTGTGTCCCGTCTGTAAAGAAAATTTCCGTGTACGAGCTGTCGGCTTTCAGGAAAATAATGTTTTCGGTATCAATAAACTTGATTGTATTTCCACTTGGAACAGCAATCCGTTTACTGCTTTGAGAATTCAGGTTTTCGCGCAATGCATGGTAGTCAATCAGTTTTGCATTCTCGCGTTTTTTTCGCGTAAAGCGGTCAACGGCTTCACGCAATTCATCGGCCGAAATAGGTTTCAGCAAATAGTCGATGGCAGAAAGTTTGAATGCCTTAATTGCGTAATTGTTATACGCTGTTGTAAACACAATCTCGAAGCTGATTTCGTCATCGTTAAAGAAGTCGAGCAACTCAAGGCCGCTGTGTCCGGGCATTTCGATATCAAGAAATACTAACTGCGGCTGAAGTCTGCGTATAGCTTTCACACCGTTCGGAAGATCTTCGGCTTCTGCTGCCACTTCAATTTCGGGTGCAATTTCGCCCAGCATTCCGCGCAATAGCGAGCGTGCACGAACTTCATCATCAATAATTACGGCTTTGTATTTTTCACTCATATTTTTCAGTTCAAAATGGTATTGTAATACAAACGGTTGTGCCTAACGACTGGCCGTTTGCGTCTGTTTTATCGGTGTATTCAACAGCAAGTTTATTGCTTCGGCCTTTGTTGAGCAGTTCAAGGCGTTTCTGATTGGCTTCTGTAGCAAACGATGCATGATGTTCGCTTTTGATTCGGTTAAGTTCCATTGATCGTTTCCGGCCAATGCCATTATCGTCGATTTCTGTAATCAGCAACTGCTGTTCGCGTCTGAAACGGATCGTTAATTTTTTCTCGCCTTTTTTATGCAGCAGTCCGTGTTTAACAGCATTTTCAACATACGGTTGCAAAATCATTGGCGGGATACGTATCATTTCCCGTTCCACATTTGATTCATATTGCATATCAAATACAAAGTCGGTATCGAAACGCGCCCGTTCCAATTCAAGATACAGTTGCAGTGCGTCTGTTTCCTGCGCTAATGTTATTTGCTCGCAGGCCGACATCTCAAGAATCATCCGCGTAAGCTTCGAAAATTTTGAAAGGTAATTACCCGCATTTAACTTATCATTTTCAAATATGTACGATTGAATTGTATTCAGCGCATTGAAGAAAAAATGCGGATTCATTTGCGAACGAATTGCAGTAAGCACTGACCGGTCAAAGTTTCGTTCCAGCTCAAGACGTTCTGTTATTGCTTTGTTTTTTATGTTTTGAATATGCAGCAAGCGGCGATAAACAAGGTAAATCAGAGAAGC
>CALRTD020000028.1:0-17316 GCA_943371015.1 Synechococcus sp. UW140
TTATTTGCCGAAAGTGCTGTTACGCATGAAGCCTCAGCCTGCAGAGAGCTTCTTGCGAATATCAGGAACAGAGGTATGGCTGCATCAAACTTCAAAATCATTCCTGATAATGCCGAAAATCCATCATCATTCAGTTTTGAACTGCAAAATTACCAAAGCACATCTACAGATAAAAAGATTCAAACAGCACCAACATTTATCCTTAAAAAGTACAGCGAATTTACTTCTGATAAATCATTAAATGAAGAGCTTGAAGCATTGAGCAACTGGTTTGCTTTTAAAGAAACCTGGTGGAACGACTACCTCCCGGCAACCTGTGAAATTCCGGATGATCCGTATTCCTTCCGCATGTCGTTTATTCTTCCGGCTTGGCCTACACGTTTCAGAAGTTCATACTTCCGTCAGTACATCGAGCAAACCATACGGCAAGAAACACCAGCACATATCTATGTAAAAATTTGCTGGGTTAGCTTGCAACAAATGCGCGATTTTGAATCGGCCTACAAACCCTGGCTCGAATCGCTCAATCAGAATTTATATCCCGATGCAGATAAAACGAATAAACTGATTGATGAGCTGGGTAAGCTCTACAATGTTTATCCGACCGCAATTCTGCACAGCTGTGACGACATAAGTGCCGACGAACCACAGATGATTCTTGATCAAACCACACTCGGCAACCAATAAAAAAACTGATACAACTCAATACCTTCCGCTATGGAAATTCCGACCACAACCGAACTGCCGATTTTTGAACCCAATCAGGTGCTTACCAGCACCAACCTGAACCGGCTGCGGACATATCTCGATCTTCAAAACCGCTTGACAAGAGTACGGCTCACCGGCACCGGAATTTTTTGCGGTCTTCGTGTGAACTGGAATCCTCCGGCAACTGATTTTATTGAAATTCAATCCGGCTACGGAATTACCACCGAAGGTTATCTCCTGGGCACAGAAACTAGTCAGAGCTTCCGCCGCATCAAACGATGGAAAGATCCCTCTGATCCCGACTATCAATTCGGCAAAGCACTTCCGCAGGATGCACTCGACACTGCTCCTGTGAAATTCAGCACTCCCAAAGCTGGCGATCAATACCGCACCAATGTTTGGGAGCTGCATAACGTAAATGCAGAAGGTCAAACCATTACCGATTTATTCAAAACAGAAAATGCCTCTGATTGGGCGGTTGTCATTTTCTACGAAATAAACGATGAGGACCTCCGTTCGTGCAGCACAAGCAACTGCGATAACAAAGGGAAACTCCGTAAAGCCACGCAGCGTTTTCTGCTCGTTCACGTTTCGCAATTACCGGTTTCGTCTGTGTCAATGCAAAGTGTTCCGGAAACACCCATTGCATTACCATTGCTGAATATGCGGAGATTACCTGCAACAGTTTTACAAAACGCAAATACCAATCAGGATCTCATAACCGGCTACCGTACACAGGTTATTGATAAACAAAAAGAAGTACTTCGCCTTGCTATTCAGGAAGCCTTTCAGCGTTATGCAGGTATTTTGGGGCTGAGCCTCTCTATGCTTAACCAAGGACTGAGCCGTTTGCTGAATATTGAAACCGGCGTGGTGTACTATCAGCAAGTAGCAGATGCTCTTCATCACATCACAATGGCCTTCAACGATTTTGTCATTCAGGCCGGTGAGTTTTCAGAAAGCTGTGGTTATCTGCCGGGAAATTACCCGCGCCATATTACACTCGGACTACTCAAACCATCGCCCGAAACAGGCGACAATTACCGGAATTTATTTACAGGCGTTAAAACCCCGGCATCAGCACGATCACAGCGCTATGCTCAAACCTCATTCGAGCGGCTGATCAGGCTTATCACGGAGTTTAAAGTATTACCCGCCCCCAAAAAAGAAGATGATATCCGCATTACTCCAAGTGGCTGGTTTCCCTCAGCTCTTAACCAGCGGGCTATTCCCTACTACTACGATCCAGCCGCCAATAACAATTTAATCGCCAAACTCTGGTATCCGCAACGATCTGCATTGGGTCTTTGGAGCGATCATCTCTCCTACTACTCATCGCATCAACCTGCCAGTTCAAATTCGTGGTATGATGCTGCACTGAACTGGTCTGTACACCAGCACCCATTTCTGCGTATCGAAAACATTGGTGGTCGTCCTTACCCTGAGGTAATTGCCAAACTCAATCAACTGAAGCAACAACATAATTTATCCTTCAATGTTGTTGCGCTGAAATTAGAGAATGATGGTGCACAACCGCCTGTTCAGTTGCTCTGTGGTTTTGAAGATATTCAGGAAGATTATCACATCTGGCGAAATCGCTTACTCAATTTTCTGAAGCAAGCACGCAATTATATTCAGCTCATTATTCGTGAAGCTCCAACACTTGTTTCAGGAAAAATACTCAGCGTTCTTGAAGTTGAAATCAGCAAACGTGAAAAAGAACTGCAGGAACTTTTAGCGCCATGCATTTATGATTTTAAGTATGAACCTTTCCGCGATAAATACCGCGAATATGTTGATGAGATAATTAATCAATTGCTTAACGGTGGTTACATCGACAGCAAGAGCATGATTAAATCCAGCATGAGCGACAAAATGAATGAGTCGCAAAAATCGTCGGCCACCAATGTGCTCACGAGTGTTGTTGGCAAACTTATCTACGGACTTTTTGATTTGCTGTTCTTTAACAAACTCTATGAAGCCTATTATCGCTACAAGCTTCGTGAACTTCGCAGAAGCAAGTTTTTCCGGTTAAAAGAGTTTGCCAAAGCCCGTCCCGGCATGGAACACATTGGAGGCACATTGCAGGGCGGTACTTTTGTTATTGTTTACAGCTCAGAGTTAAAACCGGCTGTAACAATCAATCCATATACGCCATATACGCCCTATACACCCTACACGCCTTATACACCTTACACACCTTACACGCCATATCCCCCACGTCCCTATACCTATTCACCGGGGCCGTATAGTTACTCCCCTTACAAACCTTACTACGGCACCTTTGGTGTAGGTATTGAATTCATTTCAAAATAAATCATCATGAGCTATTCAACTCTCCCCTATCAACCATACGGTTCATCTGATCCGAAACCAACAGGAAATAACCTTGTGGTAGCTGATTTTTTCATTCCGGGCTGCTGCACATTTGATGACGACTGTAATCCAATGTGTATGACAGAAGATGAACTGAAGACCTTACAAATACCGCCTTTTGCCAAATCCGATTTTGTAATGACATTTCTAAATCGCGATGTTACCATTCACGCATTCTTTAACGATGATCCTATTTACGGTGATGAATTGATTGGCGGGCAAATGACGGTACAGCGAATCAATCCTGTAACACAGCAAATAAACACCTTCACAATAAATCTTTTTGATGAAACCACTGAGCAAGGCGGACGGGTTACTTTATCTGCTGACAAAAAATATTTCATCTATACACCTCCCGATGAGTATATAGGTAACGACAGGTTTACCTATACTATTCTCAATAAAACAAACCGGCTCTCTGATACTGCAACAGTTTACATTCAGGTAGTTAAACCGGGTGAGGGTGATATATCAACAAAACCAACGCTAACAGTGCTTGCAGGTTCAACAAACTGTGGTAATAAAGTAAAGGGCGATGTTGATCAGTTTATAGATATTATTATTGATTATGCCGGAAATCCGGTTGAACAAATTACACTGGCCAGCGAACCCTGGCTTCTTGGTCCGTTTACAGAAAGTCCACACTACAAAGTTGACTTATCTCAAATCAAATCAAGCGGAATATATTCTGTTCGCTTGCTGAACAACAATGTTCAGATAGATGAAAAGGAATTTAACGTTACTGTTGTTACAGCCAAATTCCAGCTCACTGTTGATGATTTCAGTATTGATCCGATTGACCCATTTGAACCGGATCCATTCAGAATGATGAAATCAGCAGACACCCTGGATTCTTCGTTTTCAAAATCATCTTCGTTTTCATCGGGTATCGGCGATTTCATGCCAAGCAGGTACATTAACTTAAACCGCATTTTTGTAACTGTAACCAATCAGTCGTCGCCGGAAGCAGTAAGTTTCAGCTGGCGCTTATTGAGCTACAGCGGTTTATTGCTGGGTACTTCCAACCTGAAAGATCCGCAGCCCTGGTCAATTTCAAGCACATATAAAAATTCAGGATTTGTAGTCGAATTAACCGCTACATCGGCAGGCGGCTGCAAAGATGTGTTGATGAAGCAATATCCAGAAGATCGTTTCATTTTTGAGGAACTACGGTTAATCCGCTAAAAGAATAATTTAGTTTATGAAAGCTGTATTCACACTCTGGAAGCAACCCATGGACGACGGGTTGATGCACTGCGGATTTAACTCAACAGTTGATCTTGCCACCTCTTTTGTACTGGCTGTAGAAGTTGCACGCAATCACTACCCTGAAATCGAACTGGTAACAGATGATAGCGGTAAAGCATTACTGATTGATCATCTGAACATTCCTTTCAGCAACGTAAATCTTGCGCTAAACGACTATCGGTATCTGCCTATTCATCATTGGGCGTATCCTAAAATGATAGCGTATGGATTGCAGCAAAAACCATTCATTCATCTCGATTATGATGTTTTCCTTTGGGATGGTATTCCAAAAGAAATGAGAAAAAATGCCCTTACGTTTCAAAATATTGAAGAGGGACATATTTTCAGAGATCATTACATGAGCGGAATTGAAGTATTTAATAATGCACCTGTAGCGCCCGAAAATATCAAGAAAAACTATACGCAGGAGGTATTCAACTGCGGTGTAGTTATGGCCAATGATATTGACTTTGTACAGGAATGGTGGGAAGCGGCTAAACTTTATGTTGAAGCACCCGAAAATCAAGTAATGTGGACCGATATGAATGTACTGTACCGAAGTAACCACAACTTGATTTTTGAACAGTGGTTTCCGGGATGTATTGCTAAACGCAGAAAGATGAAAATCGGAGAAGATATTCGCTTTCTGCTTCATGCCGGTACTCCACCCGACTTTAAATACACACACACACTTGGACCTGCTAAACGCGAAGCCAATATTGCAGCATTAGTAGCCGGTCGTGTGGCGGCCGATTATCCGCAGTACCTGAAAGCACTTCGAAATTTAGAACCTGTTCCAGCAGCAGTATAAGTTACAGGAGATGTTTAGTTACTTAACTCACAATTGTATATCCGTATCGAGATCGTATAATGCACCAGATGTCTCATCTTATCCGCAAACAGATTTTTGATCTGCAGCTGCCCGTCAAAGACGGCGCATACAGTTTGCAGCAGGAAATCCGTGCGGTATATGATGAAGAACTGTTACCGCTGATCGATCAACTGTTCAGCGAAATAAGCGGGCCGGGTGAACTACTCCGCATCAACCGGCTCGAACTCAATCTCGGCATTATTCATCCATTGCGCTTGCGTGAGCAGCTTGCAGCACAACTCAAAACTGTGCTAACCGAAAAACTGCTCGAGGCACGAAGCCGAGCTGCAATGCGCCCCGGAAGTTTGCTTTCGGGTACCGAAGAAGCTGTGATCATTCAGGGCGGCGAATTGGAAATGGAAGCGGTGCTGCAAACAGCCTCTGCTTCCGTTCCTTCATTGCTAGAAGTATTTTTCACCACCGGAAATTTACCGTGGTGGATACCCGACGAAATCAACCAGCCCGATATCGCCGCAATAACAGAAGACTTTTTAGACGAAGAGCCGGAGTATTTTGTACAGCTGATAATGGTTGTACTCAAACAGCGCGAAGCAGCCCTGCGCATGGTACAGCAGCTTCCGGCCCCGCTCCTGAAACGTATTACCGAAAAGCTTTGGCCATCGAAACTGCACAGCTATACAGGGCAAAATCAGCTTAACGAAATACTCTCTTTCATCAAAATACTCACCGGTATTTCAGATGAATTCACAACCGCTTCATCCGGAATTCCGGCTCCGCTTACACTTATTGCAGCAGCCTCAGCGGCGCGCTTAGTCAGTTTACCCGATGCACATTTCCCGCAGCTTACTGAGAAAACAGAGCCGGCCGCCTGGCTCCTGCTTGCTGCTGCAACAGCATTCAATACACAACCTGATGCGGTTCTAAAACTTGCCGAAGCTGCACTTATACAGCAACAAACGGCACAGCGCGTCCATGTTCCGATTCCTGAAAGCATTGTACAGATCATTCTGCAACGATTGCAAACAAATACGCATCGTTTAACTACTTCTCCGCTTGCAAGAATGCTTGTGCTGATTGCTAACTATCAACGCATCAATCTTACACAAGCCGAAGCAGAAACGCTTATTGCAACAATGCCTGCTATTACAGCTTCTGCAGCCTCAGAAAGCATTGCCGTTCGTAAACTGATTACCGAAACCGAACCGCTGAAACGTAAAGAAGTACAGCAAAAAATTGCAGAAGCCGATACTGACCTTGCAGTAATGATTATTGAGTTTGAAGATGAACCATTACTGAAAGAAAAAGAAAGATTACTGACCGAAGAAGAGGCTTTGCTGGAAGAAGAAGAAGAAAAATACACTGAGGAAAAGACTGTCCGCAAAAAATCAAAACGAAGTGCAAAAGCCCAAGCTGAAAAAGCAAAACGAAAAACTGAAGCTGAACATCAAGCTGAAAAAATAAAACACAAAACCGCAAAACAACCTGTTCAGGAGACGGAAGAACTTACACTTCAAAAACAAAATACCGAAACAGCGCCCAAAACTGTTTCAGTATCCAAAAATAGTTTGCAAGAAATAGAGCTGATAGCAATACCGGAGAAAAGCGAAGCCGAACAATTGCTTGAAATTTTTGCTGACGATAAGGATGAAGATGAATACGATGATGAATCGGCTACAGGAAAACGTCACCGGCTTACACGTTGGGGCGGACTTGTGCTGCTTGGGCCTTATTTGCCTTCACTTTTTAATGAAGCAGGATATCTGAACGAAGAAAATACCTTTATAAACAAAGAAGCTGCTTACCGCGCTGTTTTTTTACTGCATTATATCTGCACCGGAAAAACTAAAGCACCCGAGTACGCGCTTCCGCTGCATAAATTGTTGTGCGGCCTTCCGTTCAATAAGTCGATTCCGAAAAGCATTCGTTTAACGAAAAAAGAAAAGCAGGAAGCCGATGAATTGCTTGATGCCATGGCCGAACAATGGACCAGTTTGCGCTCTCCTTATGGCGATGCGATCAGACAAAACTTTATGCAGCGAACCGGAATTATTGAACGAAAAGATAATGCGTGGTTAGTGCGCATACAGCGTACATCACTTGACATACTCATGGATTCGCTCCCGTGGAGCATTTCTGTTATACGACTACCATGGATACAGCACTTGATACAGACCGAATGGTAAGCATCGACCCGATTACAATGAATGCACGCACACTTGAACGTGAGCTGGCGTGGTTTTCTGAAGTCCTTGATGCACGGCTGCGAATGCACTTCGGGCAGGAATGCGCTTATACTGACATCAGCGAAATTACACCTCCTGATCCCGTGCATAAGGAGTCGATGTATGCCGGTCTGCTTATGCATTACCAGATGACAACAGAAGAACGGCTGGTTTTGTTACTCTCACTGGTTCCGCACATCAGACCACAACTTCTGGATGTGTTTTTTGTTAAAAACGGGAATGTTGATCGGGGATTTACTGAGTTCGGTGGATTGCGGCCGCAAAGTCACAGCGGACTTCTGCCCACCGGTGAAACTGCACTGTTTCTGCTGGCCGGCGAAGATCTTGAACGCCGGTTTGCATTTCAGTATTTGTTCGACGGCGAACACTTTTTTGCGCAGCACAGTATTCTGAAACTCGATCCTGCTCCTCCCGGCGAACCACCCATGAGCGGTTTGCTGAGCGTAACGCGAGAGATTGTTGACTTCGTTACACTTGGCCATGCACGACGACCAACATTCGACCGTGAGTTTCCGGCAAAACGACTTTCAACACCGATGAGCTGGGATGATCTCGTGCTTGATGGTCATACAATGGAACAGGTGGACGAAATCAAAACCTGGATTGATCACGAAAATACAATTATGAATGTTTGGGGACTGAGTAAACAGCTCAAGCCCGGCTATCGCGCATTATTTTACGGCCCACCGGGAACCGGAAAAACATTAACAGCAAACTTACTCGGAAGCCTTACCAAACGTGATGTTTACCGTGTTGACCTTTCGATGATCGTTTCAAAATACATTGGCGAAACAGAAAAAAATCTCTCGCGTGTTTTTGAACAAGCCGAAAATAAAAACTGGCTCCTGTTTTTTGATGAGGCTGATTCAATTTTCGGAAAACGTACCAAGGTGGAAGATGCGCACGACCGTTATGCTAATCAGGAAGTAAGCTACCTGCTCCAGCGCATCGAAGATTTTAACGGCGTCATTATTCTCGCATCCAACTTTAAAAGCAATATGGATGATGCGTTCACCCGCCGTTTCCAAACCGTGGTGCATTTCCCGATGCCGCGCCCGTCTGAACGTTTACGACTTTGGGAAAAAGCATTTCCGAAAGCAATGGAACTTAGTGCAGAAATTAATCTCCGTGCCATTGCCGATAGATATGAAATTGCAGGCGGTGCAATTACCAATGTAATTCGATACTGCGCAATGGCTGTGCTGCGTCGGAAATCAAACATTGTGCTGCTGGCTGATCTTGAAGAAGGCATCCGCCGCGAATTCAGAAAAGAAGGTAAATCAATTTAATTAACTGCCGCAATGAGCAGCACAACCAAAGCCAAAACAATCGGGAAGGCAGCTGAAAGTATTCAGCCGTCCCGGCAGGCTGCTGCTCATCAAACAACCACACAGACTCCGGCTGTTGCCAAAAAAGATAATCTCTCGGCTATAGTTCAGCGCGCCCAAAACGCACAACCTGTTGTTCAAACCAAAATAAAAATGGGTGTTGTGGGCGATGCTCACGAACAACAAGCAGATGCTATGGCCGAACAGGTGCTGAGCATGAGCCAGCAACAGCTGCAACGCCAACACCTGCGCATACAGCCTCGCACAGCCGAAAAGCCACAGCGCAAAGAGGAAATCAAAAAGCAGGAAATCAATAAAAAAGAGGAACTCCAGAAACAGGAATTAAAGAAAAAAGAGGAACTCAAAAAGAAAGAGGAACTCCAGAAACAGGAGTTAAAGAAAAAAGAGGAACTCAAGAAGAAAGAGGAACTCCAAAAACAGGAGTTAAAGAAGAAAGAGGAACTCAAAAAGAAAGACGAACTCCAAAAACAGGAGTTAAAGAAAAAAGAGGAGCTCAAGAAGAAAGACGAACTCCAGAAACAGGAATTAAAGAAAAAAGAGGAGCTCAAAAAGAAAGATGAACTCCAGAAACAGGAGTTAAAGAAAAAGGATGAACCGCTGAAAAAGAAAGCGGATGAAAAAGTTCAGAAATCAAATGAACTTCAAAAGGTTGCTATTGACAAAGCACAACCTAAAATTATTGCGGCCAAAGCTGTTCAGCCGAAAGAAGAACTGAAGAAAAAAGACGAACAACTCAGCAAAAAATCGGAAGAAAAAGTTCAGAAGCAGCAGGAAGTACAAAAGTCTGCTGCTGAAAAAGTGCAGTCGAAAATTACTCCGGTAGTTAGTGCAAAGACTGTTCAACCCAAAGAAGAACTGAAGAAGAAAGACGAACTGCTTGGCAAAAAAGCTGACGAAAAAGTTCAGAAACAGCAGGAAGTACAAAAGGCGGCTGCTGAAAAAGTACAGCCCAAAATTGCGGCGGCTGCTGTTAGTGCAAAGGCTGTTCAGCCCAAAGAAGAACTAAAGAAAAAGAGCGACGAGAAACTACAAAAGCAGCAGGAGGTGCAAAAAGCCTCGGCCGATAAAGCACAACCCAAATTAGTGGCTACCAAAATGCGCGACCAGCGAGAGATGGAACGCGACATAAAACCAGCACTGCCTGTTCAGTCGAACATGCAGGCGGCTGTTAGTATTCAGCAAAAATCACTCGATACCACGCAGAAAGAAAAACCCTCGGAAGAGCGCCGTGCGCCCGGTACATTGCCCGTTTCTTCGGGTATGCAGTCGGCACTTTCGCAGGAACAGCATAAGGTTTACCGCAAAGAAGAAAAAGTACAACACGAAAATGCAGTTCCGGTTGATGCGCCGCAAGACGAAGTGCCGCCGCATATCGAAGAGCAACTGAGAAATGTAAGCGGCGGCCGAGCAATGGAACCCGGCATCCGCAGCTGGATGGAACAACGCTTCGGAGTTAGCTTTGCATCCGTACGCATTCATACCGATTCGCAAGCTGTGCGTCTGTGCAATGAACTCGGTGCACATGCTTTTGCCTACGGTTCAAACATCTTTTTCAACTCCGGCAAATACGATCCCGAATCAACCGAAGGCAAACGACTGCTGGCTCACGAACTTACGCACGTTATCCAGCAAGGCTACGCCCCCGAAAGCAACAGCGAAGCTGCCGAAGCTGCTGCACAGGTGCAACAGAAATCGGCTCCTGAAGTGCAGAAAATGCCTGAGGTGCAGAAAGCAGAACCTGTTGCTCAAAAACTGCCTTCGGGTGTTTCACATGCACCTCTCAGCGTGCAGCGCGGCATTTGGGATCGCGTAAACAATGCGGTGCGCTATGTTGTGCCGCCGTGGACACTCATCACCGTTATTTTCGGCTACAACCCTATTCTCGGCGCTAATGTTGCCCGTTCACCCATCAACTGGTTCAACGCCCTGCTCGATTTAGTTCCGGTTGTAGGTCCGGCTATTTTCGATTTGCTCCGCGGCTCCGGTTTACTTGGTCGGGCGCAGCAATGGCTTGATGCACAGCTTGCACGTTTACCATCGCTCGGTGAAATCAGCTCTACCTGGGACCGGTGCTGGGAAGAAATGGGCATCAGGCATGGCATCGATGGAAACATAGCCATCTTCAGGCGGCATTTCGGCAGCATACTTTCGCGAATTACCAACTTTGTTGGAAGCGCACTGGCAGAAGTTGTACGCCTACTTCGCGAAACTCTTTTGCGACCGCTCAATAATGTCATCAAAGATATTCCCGGCTGGACATTAATAACCGCGCTTATCGGTTCCAATCCGCTGACCGGCGAAAGTGTTCCGCGCACAGCAACCAATATTCTGCGTGGCGTTGCAGCCTTCATTCCCGGCGGCGAAGAAAAATTCAATCAGCTTGTCGAAAGCCGCGCACTGGAACGCGCGTATCAGTGGTTCATCACCGAAACTACCAAGCGAAATCTTACCTGGCCGCGCATCCGCGATACATTTACCCGCGCCTGGGACACCCTGCAAGCCAGCGATATTCTGCATCCTATTGATACCTTCCGGCGCTTGTCGGGCATCTTCTCGCCCCTGCTCAGCGATCTGGTCAGTTTCTGCGGCGCAGCACTGCTCAAACTTCTCGAATTCATTTTTGAAGCCGTAATGGGTGCCGGCGGTGCCGATGTGCTGGCCATTATCAAACGCGCGCAGCAATCGTTTACGCTGATCATTCAAAATCCGGTAGGCTTCCTCGGCAATCTTCTCCGCGGTATCGGACAAGGTGTACGCCAGTTCATGAGCCGAATTCTAACGCACTTGCAGCAGGGCGTTATCCGCTGGCTCACAGGTCCTGTAGCCCGCGCCGGTATTCAGATGCCCCCACAGTGGGATGCAAAAGGAATTTTGTTTTTCGTACTGCAGATTCTCGGACTTACTTACGCCAACATCCGCACAAAAATGGTACGGCTCATGGGTGAACGTGCTGTAGGAATGCTCGAAACCGGCTTCCAGTTAGTTCAGGAAATCCGCGAAAAAGGCTTTGTGGAAGCCATGAAAGACCGCATCAGCGAGTTCTTCGGCAACTTCCGCGATATGATTCTCGGCCGAATCAAATCATTCATTCAGGAGCGAATTGTAACCGCAGGTATTACGCAACTGCTCTCGCTGCTCAGCCCGGTTGGTGCGGTGATTCAGGCGATTATGAAGACTTACACCACCATCAAATTCTTTATTGATAAAATTCAGCAGATACTTGCTTTTGTACGTTCGGTAGTTGATTCGGTGCATCGTTTAGCAACCGGCGATATTTCGGGAGCTGCTAACTTTATTGAAAATTCAATTGCGCAAACCATTCCGATCGTGCTGGACTTCCTTGCACGGTTTATTGGTTTAGGCGATGTGGGGGCGCATGTGCAGCGTACTATCCGCGGTGTGCAGGGTTGGGTGGATCAGAAGCTGGATCTGGGAGTGGATTGGATTCAGCAAAGAGCAAGTGGCATTAGAGGTCGCGCAAGAGGGGCAGTAGAAGATATTATTAACTGGTGGAATTATAGAGAAGGATTTTCAACTCCAAATGGAGAAAGACATAATATTTACCTCGAAGGTGGTGAAAGGAATCCGCGGGTAATGGTAGCCAGCAGAGTATCAAGAATGGAAGATATTCTCGCAAGAGGACAACGTATTTTTAACTCATCAAATCCAGGGATTGATCCTCAAAGTGTAGCCACATTTAATCAGGTAAATACAAATTATCAAAGTATAATACCCTTATTAAGTAAGGCGTCAAAAACTCCAGCGGAAAAAAGCCAGATACGCAATGCTTTAAATCAAATTAAAAACCAGATACCCCCACTAATAGATAAACTCGATGCGGGTTTTCCATATATTATACAAGAGGTACCAGGCATAGTTGAAGAGCAAATCATTGCTACCGTTCCCCCTGCTACTCAATTTGCAGCAATTGCTCAGGGCTCTATAAACTATGTTGCAAACGTTCCAATTCCAGCAAGGGATTCAGGAGTCCCTGCCACAATTCATAGTTTGGCAAACAGATATAAAAATGAAGGATTTGACAGAGGAGTAAATGTTAGGTCAAGACTTGGTCTTGTTGTAGGTGTTAATTCATTTGCTAGTATCGACAACCAGCACACAAGAAAAATACAAGCCTCAATGCCCGGTGGTTATTCAAATTATCCAGTTGGAGTAATTGGTTTTTACTGGCGTCCAAAGTGGTTTTCCAGAATAAGTGGGGGGGCTGAGATTCCATTGAGTACAGTACGTTCAGCATTTCAGGCTTTGAATAGTCAAGAGCGGGCAGGTATTATTGCTATTGAACGTGTAAATGCTACTAGACAAAGTGTAATTCCTTATGGACGTATAAGGGAAAAAATACTTCGACACAATTTCACAACATCATTCACCTCTCAACTATCGCAAAATGGTAGTCAGGTATTTATTCATACAGGTGACCCTGATGCTGTTTCATTACGAGCACAAAATGGAATTACAGGTCAACCAAATCCCGCACAAGTAGCTCAAACTGCTGTCAGAGGTTTATTTAGCAGATATGAATTATTGATTAGGCAGAATCAAAATGCTGACAAACCATTTCTATTGGTTTCGGGTGGGTATCGACTGGAAATCAATACAGGTAATCTGCCTCGTAATACTTTAACAGAAATTGCAAATCAAATAGATATTGCTGTCAGAAGGAGTATCGCAGCAATTAACCCACGGGCAGTTTATTTTCCCGAACCCAACACACTCATTCTTGCTACTGCAATTGGTGACAAGACTATATTTGGCGCAAGTTCACAGGAAGGTGAAAGAGCCAAAAGAACTATCTTACGTAATAACCCCGGTGGAAATCTATTTTATGATCAACGCCTTGAAATGACTACCAATGGCGATAGATTTCAGATTCCTCCCGATGGAAATATTGTAATTAATTATACAACCAATAAGCTGAAAAATGTAACACGACAAATGTTAGCTGATATTATTCAACAGAACCAGTCTCACGCTGATGAAGCTGATTTAATTCGTATGTTAACTAATACTTACATAAGAACTGCTGCCAATCGAGTTCCCTTTGGTATTCAAATTAGTAATTTACTTCGAGTATATAACTCATATTATATATATCGAAATATACCTGCTCAAATACCTCAGATAAAAAGTTTCAATACACCTCCTTTACTCAGTAGTAGTAATACAATTCTAACAAGTATATTCCATTTGGTAAATGAAAATGCGGCAGCGGTATCAGAAATTAACCAAATAGTACGTGCACAAAGTGATACAGTCAATAACTTTCTTAAAAATATACTCGAATGAAAAAGGAAGAAATAATTAATTTATTTACTTCAAATTCTTCTTTTCTAAATGAATGGAGATCGAATAATTCGTTCGCATTTATCGACTTATCAAGTGAGGTATTTAGTGACCTATTATTATCCAACTCATTTTTAAATAATATAGATTTTTCTAATTGTAGGTTCATGAACTGTAATTTTGATTCGTCAATCTTTTCAGGGTGTCAATTTAATAACACACTATTTTTTAATTGCTCTATTCAGGAAGCTGTTTTTGGAATACCGGAATTTATTGACAATAAAATGGCAACAGTATTTCCAGAGATGATTTCGTCAGCGGCAAATCTCAGCAATTGTTCGTTTGACGAATGTAATTTGTCTCGATCAGTTTTCAGAGATTGCAAACTAACAGGTACTTCATTCTTTCAATGTATTGCAGATTATACCGATTTCCGTAATACCAATAATACAGAAGCCTTTTTTACTGATACGAATACAGAAAAGGCACTTTTGTCAAATACATGGAAATACTGAAACAATAAATAGGTCACCAATTCTAAAATCATGTCCAACGCACCCACCCGCACGCACGCAGTTACGCCCACGGTTACCCCAACCACACAGCAGCGTCAGTCAGCCGCCGAATCGCAAAGCGGTGACGGTGGGAAACGTATGTTCCGCCGCCAGAATGGTGAAATGATAGAACTGCCGCCCGATATGAGCATTATGGAGGCGGTGAAAATTGAACTGGAAGCATTGGCGGCTGAAAAGAAACACGGCAAAGGCCAGCAACCCAAACCGCTTAAATCCAAAGCCCCTGTCGTTACACCCGCCGCCGCTGCCGATAAGGCCGCTAAGAAAGTAAAGCCAAAAGACAAAAAGACCAAGACCGGCAAGAAAGGTAGTACAAATCCAAAAGGCGGCGCCGGCAAAGGAATACTGGGCGCGCTGGGCAAAAGTAAAGTAGCACAATACCTTGCCAGTCTCGGCGGACCGGTGCTCATGCGCGGCTTGCAGAAACTTGCTCAACTAAAAGCAAACGAACAAACACACGACACGCCCGCTGCCAAACTTTCGCAAACCGAAATGGCTGTAGTGCCGCCCGCACACGAGGGACAAAGCAAAAGTCATGGCGATCAGGTAGAAGCTCTCGGCGCAAAACCCGAACCCAAACCCGATCCGGGCGCAGCCAAACAAAGCCTGCAAAAAAGCCTCGACGAAAACATCCCGCAAAGCATTGAGGATGTCGATAACTTCAAGAAAAACAAAAAAGCCAGTCACATCTCCCGCAATGTGATGAACGTGGTACAGGGCGATACCAACGAAGTTACCGACACGTTTGGCGAGATGGAAAAGCCACGTCCCGCCGCTCCCCCAACCCATACGCCCGAAGCTCTTCCGCCCGAAGAAATTGCTCCCGCTACACCCAATATGCAATTGGGTACCGATGCTGTTGCGCCGCTCAAAGCCGAACATACCGACATGAGCAAGTTCAGCAAAGATTCGGATGATCTGCTCAAGAAAGAGGAAATTTCGCAGGAGCAGTTAGACATGGTCGACAGCGGCGATCTGGCCGAAGCCAACAAAGACCGGAAGCAGCTTAAAAAAGATGTACAGGAACAACCTGCACAGGTTCGGAAAGCCGCCGAAAGTGAACGCAAACAGGTTGATCAAAGCCTGCAGCAGGAAGAACAAAAAGGCAAAGCGGATCTTAAAAACAAACGCAAAGCCGGACTAAACGCCACCCGAGGCAAGCAAACAGGCACCAAGAGCCTGATGGAGAAAAAACGAGAGAAAGTAGCCACAGACATTAAAAACATCTACGAAAAAGCAAAGAATAAAGTCAACACCCGCCTTGCCGAGCTCGAAACGCAAAGCATGAAACGATTCGACGACGGCAATGCTGCCGCTTCGAAGAAGTTTGAAGACGATGTCAACAAAGATCTTGCGGCCTTCAAAAGCAGACGTTACAGCGGGTTCTGGGGCTGGGCCAAAAAAGCCAAAGACTGGTTGCTGGGCATGGATGAACTGCCCGAAGTGAACGAAATTTTCCAGCGCAACAAAGGCATTTTTGTGGACACCGTGAACCAGCTGGTGGCCGACATCAGTGCCGAAAACCAGAAGGTAATTAAAGAATGTAAAGCTGAAATCGACAGCGCAAAAACAGAGATTGCCAAGTATGTGAAAAACCTCGGTCCCGACCTCAAATCCGAAGGCGAAAAAGCCATGAAGGAAATGACCGAGAAGCTGAACATGCTTGATAATGAAGTAGCCGAGAAAGAAAAAGAGCTGGCCAACAAACTCAAAGACAAGCAAGCCAACGCCATCAAAGCCATCGATCAGAAGATCGAGAAGATGAAAGAGTCGATGTCGGGTGCGCTGTCCAAACTCGGCAAGTTGCTGCTGCTTGCTGCTAAGAAATTCTTCACCTGGGCATTGGAGAAGTTTGGCTACTCGCTCAGCGAGATCGAAAACATTATCAACAAAGGTGCTGCTATTCTCAAGGCCATTTTTACCAAGCCAATTCAGTTTGTAAAAAACCTGTTTAAAGCTGCCGATCAGGGTTTCAGCAACTTCGGCAAAAACTTCCTGAATCACCTGAAGAATGCCGTGTTCAGTTGGCTCACCGGCTCACTCACCGAAGTCAAACTCCCTGAAACATGGGATCTGAAAGGTATTGCCAGTGTGGCTTTGCAAATGGTTGGTATCAGTTACCAGAACATCCGTAAACATCTGGTAGCGTTTATTCCCGAGCAGGCAATTACACATTTGGAGACCACAGCCGGCCTTGTAAAAACACTCTTTACAGAAGGCCCGATGGCTGCGTGGGAACAACTGCAGGAAATGGCAGAAGAACTCAAAAAGACATTTGTGGATGCCGTGAGTTCGTGGATTAAGGAAACGATCATTATGAAGGCTATTGAATTTATAGCCTCGCTTATTATTCCAGGAGCAGGTATCATCAAAGCTATCGTTGGCATTTATGATACCGTCGTATTCTTTATCCAGAAGGCAAAAGACATTGCACAAATGGTGGGCAACTTCCTCGGCTCTATCGGCGAAATTGCGATGGGAAATATTGGTGCAGCAGCCAATGCACTGGAGAATGGTCTTGCCACGGCCCTGATGCTTGTCATTACATTCCTTGCTAAACTCATCCGCCTCGATGGTGTTACTGCTAAAATCCGGGCTGCTTTGCAAAAAGTAAAAGGCAAGATTGATGCAATGATGCACAAGGTGGCTAAATGGGTGGCGGGTAAAGTGAAAGCTTTGGTGGG
>CALRTD020000029.1:0-17196 GCA_943371015.1 Synechococcus sp. UW140
TGGGTTAATAAAAAACAGGCTGCCAGAAGTATTTCCGGCAGCCTGTTTTTGTTATGGTTGGTACTGTGATGCTTAGTTTGCATCAAGGTTAAGCAGTAAACCTTCTTCGGCAATAATTGATTGCTCTTGTGCGGCAGGTTGTTCGGGCGCTGCTGAGCTGCCGTTTGTAGCAGCAGGTTTCTTGGCTGTATTGCGTGCGGCAGGTGCGGCAGCAGGTTGAGCAGTTGCGTGTCCGTTAAGTTCGAGGCGGTTTTCGCGGAGGAACATGCCCAGCAGTACGCCGCGTTTTACATCGGTTACATCAAATTCAATTTCAAATTCGTCTTTTCCGGCGGCGCGGCGAACTGAAAAAGTAAAATCATTGTCGAGACAATAATCAAAAACTGTTTGAACGCTTTTGCGTTTTACAGTAACGGTCGGATTTTCGCTGGCAGTAAACATGGCTGTATGGTATTAAAATGCTGGTTGATTTTGCAGCTTAAAATTACTGCGAAAACAGGCTGATTCGGGCCGAAGTTGTGAACAAGTTACACACGGTTGAGCGCAAAAAAAGGCCGGAAACAGTAGCTTCCGGCCTGTAAAATGCAAATGAATTGTTATTTCGTTACTGCTGCGTTAACCAATGAGCGGAACAGTGATACACCGTCAGTATTACCGAGGTTGATATCGGCTGCGCGCTCAGGGTGCGGCATCATTCCGAACACATTTTTGCCGGCATTACAAACACCTGCAATGTTTTCGAGTGCGCCATTTGGATTAGCAGCTTCGGTGATGTTTCCGTTTTCGTCGCAGTAGCGGAACAGAATCTGGCCATTGGCATTCATCTGTTTCAGGCTTTCGGCATCTATAAAGTAGCGGCCTTCGCCGTGCGCAATCGGAATTTTAAGAGCTTTGTCTTGCGGAACAGCTTGTGTAAGCAGTGTATCAGCTGTTTGTGCTTTGATATAAACGTTTCGGCAAATGAATTTACGCTCATTGTTGTGCAGCAATGCGCCCGGCAATAGTCCTGATTCGCAAAGAATCTGGAAACCATTGCATACACCAAACACCAGACCGCCTCTACCTGCAAAAGCAATTACTTCGGTCATGATAGGTGAGAAGCGGGCAATAGCGCCCGAACGCAGATAGTCGCCATACGAAAAGCCACCGGGGAGAACAATGGCATCGCAACCCTGAAGATCGCTGTCTTTGTGCCAAAGCTCAACAACTTCCTGTTTCATAATGTTGCGAAGCACATAAATCATGTCCTGATCGCAGTTGGAACCCGGAAAAATAACAACGCCGAATTTCATGGCTTTTGAGATAAAGTATTGGTGAAAATCTGCGGCAAAGATACACAACTGTTGTGCAAAAATTGCATTATATCCACGGTTTGTAACCAACCAAAACGGCAAGCAACAGCAAACCAAAGAGCAGCTCTGCCATCCACACCCTGCGCGCCAGCAAAAAATAGTTGGCGGTAACAAAAGCTAACGGAGGCAATGCAAACAAAACAACCGAAGCACTGAAACCTTGTGCCGGCAACAGTGCAAGCAAACCGGCAAACAAAAACCAGTTCATCAGCGTAATTCCTTTTTTGGTTTTAAGTGTTGCCGTTCCTGATCCCGAAATAAAACGGGTCATGGCAGTAAGCAGCAACAGCGCAGTGATGCCTGCCAGCGGATAGGCTTCTACAGGCAGCTTGAGGAAAAAATCGCGATGCCTGATTGGTTCAAGAACCGTTTGTATGTAGAAGGTTTGCAATCCATCAGTCCAATACAACCAGGCTGAAGTGTAGATCCACGGCAGCAAAAAGCCAAAAAGCAAAATAACCCACTCGCGCCAGATAAACGGACGCAGCAACACCAATGCAGCAAAAGCAAAAAGCAGAAACACTGCCGACGGAAGGTAAATAAGCCCGGCAATTGAAATAAGTGCTCCGGCACTGAATACCGGTGAGAAAGCAGTATCCATGCGGTAGGTGCCTGCCAAAAGATGAAGCGCAAGCAACAACGGTAATAAAGCCAGCAGTGGCGCCGTGAGCTGCAGCAAATCGCCGGTTGAAGAACCCAGCACAACCGTTAGCAAGGCTGGTAACCACGATTTTTTTGTGAGCAGCTGATGCTGATGCACGATGTAGTTGAGCAGAAATGCTTCACCCAGCAGTAGCATCAGGCCTGCAACCTGCGCCAGCCGGGGAAACGCAGCAATAAACTCATTCATAAACCCGAACAGCGGCATGTGTACTGTACTTACCTGCGCCGGAACAATGTACAGTGCCGGCAGCCAGAGCAATACTCCGGCCAGAACGATAAGTGCAATTGCTGGCGGCGTGTTTTGCCGCGCTATTCTGATAAACAAGCGGGTGTGTTTTGTTGCAAAGGTAACAGGCGAAATAATATAGCGCTAAGTGAATTGCTGAAGTGCACTAATTCATTTACGAATTAACCAGCGGAACTTAATTTGGCCGTAGAACTTAAAATCAACAGATATAATGAGTAATTAATGGCTGCCTGCAACTACTATTGTAATCAGTTTTATTAAAATATGTATATATAATAAAACTAAAAAAACTGAAATGTCGAAAAAAGATACCCATACTCATTTGGTCGAAACACCTTCGGGAGCTCATCAGCATCAGATCACCAATAATTTTAACCCTTCGGTTAATGTTAATCCCACTATTCACGTCACCACCTCGGCACCCGTTAATGTGAAATCGGAACAGGGTAAAGAAAGTGCTGCGCGGGGTGGAAAGTCAAACTCACTTAAGCGAATTCTTATTGCCGTAATTATTGGCGTAACAGTTTCATCCGTAGGCTATTTTGTCAGAAAGTCATTGACAAAAGATAGTGGCTCTCATCGTGAAGAGATACATCAGCCTGCAGAAAATGCAATCAAAACCAACTAACATCACTCATATGTTTCACAAATTCAAATCAATACAATTGACATTACTGGCTTTGGTAGCCGTGTTGTTTTCGCATTGCACAAAAGAAGGTCCTCCCGGCCCTCAGGGTGAACCGGGCACAGTGAATATTGATTCATATCTGTTCACGGCAAACAATTGGTCGTTAAACAGCAGTTCCCAGTGGTATTGTACAATAGGTATTCCGGCTTTAACATCTGCAAATATTGACAATGCAGGTGTGCTCGTTTATTTTAAAGTAGCAACAGCCTGGCGCGCGCTGCCTTACACAGAGGTTAATACGACAAACTATTTCATGGGTTTTTATTCTTACGCTGGGACTGTAGATGTTTTGTGGACATATAACGGATTAGGTTCAGGAAGCGACCCGAATGATTACTACAATACCAATGTTCAGTTTAAAATTGTGGTCATTCCTCTTGAGCAGCGTCTGGCTAATCCGGATATTGATTGGAACGATTATGAGGCTGTAAAGCAGCGATTTAATTTGAGCGATGAAAATACTCAGGTGCTGAATTAATTCTTCATTTGTAAAACAAAGGGAATTGACTCTGCTATTTCCAAACTCTTTCTTACTTTTGCCCAGCTAACAATACATCGTCATGCAAAAAGAAGGTTTCTGGTACAGCGTAGGTGATTTCTTCTACACCTGTTTTGAAGGTCTTGAATGGGTTAACGAAACCCTCAGCCCGCACTGGTGGCTTATTCTGGTAGGTGCCGGATTTTTCGGCTACTGGATTTATCTCCAGGGTAAATACAATAAGGAAGCCGCTAAAAACGGTACCATCAAGTAACTGACTTTCCGATTTATAAAAACGGCTGTGTGCGTCATGCTCACAGCCGTTTCTTTTGTCTGAAATCGTTTGCTGATCAGCGGGAAAGGGAAGTCCGTTCAATATAACGGAGCAGGTCCTGACCAATATCGCGGCGATAGTAGCTGCCTTCAAAATTTACTGCTGCTGCGGCTTTGTACGAATGCTGCAAGGCTTCTTCTATCGAATTTCCGAAACCGGTAAAGGCCAGTACGCGGCCCCCGTTTGTTGTGATCCGGCCGTCTTTTTCGCTGGTGCCGGCATGAAATGCTATCGCATCCTTCACCTGATCCAGCCCTGAAATCGTTTTGCCTTTTTCGTAATCGCCGGGGTACCCGCCGGAAACCATCATTACAGTGGTAACGGTGCGCGGATCAATCACAAACTCGGTTTGAGCCAGCTGCTTTTTTCCTACAGCTTCAAACACAGCCAGCAGATCGCTTTGAATACGCGGGATTACTACTTCTGTTTCCGGATCTCCCATGCGGCAATTGTACTCAATTACTTTCGGGTCGCCGTTGTCGTTCATTAGTCCGATGAAGATGAATCCGGCGTAGTCAATGCCTTCGCTGCGTAATCCGGCAACTGTAGGTTTAACAATCCGGTTCT
This sequence comes from Synechococcus sp. UW140, assembly GCA_943371015.1. GTDB lineage: Bacteria > Bacteroidota > Bacteroidia > Palsa-965 > Palsa-965. The sequence goes on from CALRTD020000029.1 coordinate 4,330, forward strand.
CTACTTTTTCAAGAAAATCGGCATCGGCAAACGGAACCGGCGAAACAGCACCCATGCCTCCGGTGTTTAAACCTTCATCGTTTTCGCCGATGCGCTTATAGTCTTTGGCAGCCGGCAGCATTTTGTAGGTATGCCCGTCGGTAAGCACAAAAACCGAAAGTTCGATGCCTTGCAAAAACTCTTCAATAACTACTTTGCTGCTGGCATCGCCAAATTTTGCATCAGCAAGCATGGCAGTGAGTTCTGTCTTTGCTTCTTCTAATGTATGCGGAATCACAACGCCTTTTCCGGCCGCCAGCCCGTCGGCTTTAAGCACGTAGGGCGGACGAAGTGTTTCGAGAAAAGCCAGGCCTTCGTTCAGTGTTTCTTTTGTAAATGTTTGGTAGGCAGCAGTCGGAATTCCGTTGCGGATCATAAACTGCTTGGAGAAATCTTTACTTCCCTCGAGCTGAGCGCCGGTTTTTCCGGGCCCGATAACGGGGATGTTGCTGAGCTCGGTATCGGCCAGAAAGTAGTCACGTATGCCACGCACTAAGGGATCTTCGGGGCCAACTACCACCATTGCAATATCATTTGCCAGTACAAAGTTGCGAATGGCTTCGAAATCGGTTGTGTTTATAGCTGCATTCGTGCCGCAAAGTGCTGTGCCGGCATTGCCAGGAGCAATAAACAGCTTCGTAAGTTTCGGGCTTTGAGCCATTTTCCAGGCCAGCGCGTGCTCGCGTCCGCCAGATCCGAGAAGAAGAACATTCATAGTGGGTGAATTGCTTCTGCAAAGAAAACGACAATCTCTCAGTGCATCGCAAATTTGAATGAACCATTCTTTAACAAGTTCTGAGCAGTACCTCCAACAAAAAAATACCCCGTACTATTTCGCTTTCGAAATAATACGGGGCGGCTTTGTGAGCGAAGCCTTCGGTTTAACTACTTAATAACATACGCTTTCTGTTCGGCAGTTTTCACATGCGCTCGCGTCTCAAAAACCATTGAGGCCGAGTTGATGCAGTACCGCAAATACGTTGGGGGCGGGCCATCATTAAAAACATGGCCTAAATGCCCGCCGCATTTCTTACAAGTTACTTCTATGCGGTGCATACCGTGCGTGCGATCTTCGTGATAATTTACCACATCACTGTTCCACGGGAGCGAAAAACTGGGCCAGCCACAACCCGAGTCAAATTTCTGATCGGAAGCAAAAAGCTCAGTTCCGCAGCCTGCACAACTATACATACCTGTTGCATGATGATCCCAAAACTCGCCGGTAAAAGCGCGCTCTGTGCCTTTTTCGCGCAGCACGTAATACTGAAACGGAGTCAGTTTTTCGCGCCAGCTGTTTTCATTATCGGGTACTTCGTTCATCGTTAAAATTTATAATAACGCTGCTCTTGCGAGCGCACATTTTTTTGAGCTGTAAAAGTAAGTGCTGCAGAATTGATGCAGTAGCGCAAACGCGAAGGAGCCGGACCATCGTCAAATACGTGACCGAGGTGACCATCGCATACCGCACAGTTTACTTCTACACGGGTCATACCGTATGAATTATCACTTACATAAGAAATTGCAGTTGAGTCGAAGGGAACCGTGTAGCTTGGCCAGCCAGTGCCGGATTCAAATTTCTTATCTGACCCGAAGAGCGCTGTGTTACAGCCCGCGCAATGGTAAACACCTTCTTCGTGATGATTCCAGTAAGCGCCGGTGAAAGCGCGTTCAGTGCCCTTTTCACGAAGCACATAGTATTGCATGGTGGTGAGCTGCTTCCGCCATTCTTCATCTGTCTTCACCACTTTTTTGCCGGGAGTTACATCAGCAGGCGAAATTGATCCCGATGCTGACGGTCCCGAGGGCGCTGCGCTGCAGCCAATAATCAGCAGTAATACGGCAGCGGAATTTAGAATACGGTTCATGGTGTTTGTTTTGCAGGATATACGCACAGCGCTCACTGTACAGTTTTATCCTTTGCATTACTTAACAAACACGGAAGATGAAAAGTTTACTCGGCTGATTTATTGCCCTGCGACAACTGGAGATTGTACTTGCCAATTTCAAGCGATGTTCCGTCGAGACGACTGCGGTTGATACGCAGGTTGAGGCCTAATGCGCTGGTAGCACGGTTAAACGCACTGCCGGCAAGTTCTTTGCCTGTAACCGGTTGCTTTGAATTGAATCCAAGGGTATAGTCGTCGGTTGTTGGTGTTGGTTCGTCAAGCAGTTCTTTTGTCTCGCGCATGATGTACTGGCCGAGACTTATTTTCTGCTTTTCTTCTTGCCAGGCTATACCCGGTTCATCAACCGAAATCGGAGCTTTAGCTATTCCGTTATTATCCGGAAAAACAGTAATGTTCGGTGTTACATTTCCCGGATTGGCTGCGTTGGTGCGGATACGGTTGATGTTTCGCGGACGGATGCTGGCAAACACTGCGCGGTTTTCGTTACCCGTGTTTTGTGCCGGTGTGTAGTTGCGCGGGGCTTTGTTATCAGGACTTACTGATCCGCTGTTGTTTGAATCTTGCTGAGCAATATTTTCACGTTGCTGCGGCTTGCCGGGTGTAGTGTCAAGTCCTTTATCACGTTGCCACAACAGGTTGTTGGCCGCAAATTGTCCGTTGTTGCTGGTGTCATCGCCGCGAGACCACCAAAAAGTAACAACAAAGAGCAGAACAGCTGCGGCAGCTGCATAACGTACAGTTGAGCCGAGCCAAATAATTCCGCCTGTTTTGCGTTTCAGGTCTTCGCGGTTCGGATAGGTTTCAGAAAGATCTGCGGTAAGTACTGTGTTGCGGTAAGCTTGCAAGTCGCCCGCAAATTCCGGATTCCGGGCAACAAACTCATTGAAGGCGGCCAATTCCAGGCCATTTACTTCGCCGTCAATAACTGCAACCGCGTATTCGGCAAAGTTATCGGCATTAACCTCTGCAACTGCTTTTTTGAGTGCCAGTTTGCCTTCAAAAATCTCAGCAGCGTCAGGTGTAATTATTGTTTTGCGGTAAGCTTCAAATTCGGCAGCGTATTCGGGATGTGCTGCAGTGAAGGCAGTAAACGCAGCAAGTTCAATGCCGTTCAGTTCCCCATCCAGCGCAGCAACGGCGTATTCGGCAAAGTTGTCGGCAGTAACCTCAACAACCGATTTTTTAAGTGATTCCTTGAACTCAAAAACGATATCGGTATCGGGAGCAATAATTGTGTTGCTGAATAATTTCAGTTCGGCAGCAAAAGCAGGATGCAGTGCCACAAAGTTGTTGAGGGCAAGCTGTTCTTCTGCATTAAGTTGTCCCTCAACCGAAGCTACAGCATAGTCTGCAAAGTTTTCTTCTGTAATTTTCGCTATTGTTTTTCTGAGCGAGTCTTTGGCTTCAAAAACAATACTTGTATCGGGCGTCAGCACGGCTTTTTCAAACAAGGCAAACTCTGCTTTGCAGACTGGATTTTCCAGCAGAAAAGTATCAAAAGCAGCTTTTTCTTGTTCATTCAGCTCACCATCAAGAGCAGCAGCTGCCCAAAGGTCGAATGTATCAACTGTAACAGCCGGTTTTTTCAGCGATTCCTTTGCGCCGAATGTTTCTGTATAGTCGGGAGTAAGAATGGTTTTGCGGAAAAGTTCGAGTTCTTCTCGTTTTTCGGGATGAGCAGCGAGAAAGCGTTCAAGATCAGCCTGTCCTTTTATATCAAGCACATTTTCAATGGCCGCAGCAAAATATTCTTCGTAATTAACTTCGTTGATACCGGCTTCCAGTTCGGCCATTCGGCGAAGATTTTCTTTCTGTTCAAAAACAGGAAGCTCAACGTCTGAGGCATCAAAAGCAGGGCCGTCGTAACTTTCAAAAAGTTCTTTCAGGTCGGGATGTACATCGAGAAACGCAAACAGCTCAGCCGCCTGATCGGGCGTCAGTTGTCCCTCGTAGTAATCGAGGAACCAGGCTTCACAGTTATGGCGGTTGATGTTCATTTGATAATTAGTAATACGGCTGAATGTGCTTAAAGTACTTTTTCTATGCTTCCGATATAATTTTTCAGGAATGTGCGGGCTCTGAAAATATACACTTTCACCTGCGATTCGCTGAGGTTGGTTATTTCTCCGATTTCTTCATACGAGTATCCTTCATAATCGCGCAGTAAAACTACAGAGCGTTGTATTTCGGGCAGTTTTCCTAATGCTTCCTGAAGAATTTCTTTCAGGTCTGTATATTGTTTGTTGTGCGAAACAGCAATCATCGGCACCTCGTCCATACTGCCCTGCCGTTTGTCTTTCCGCAGGTAATCTATCATTGTGCGGTAGGCCGTGGTGAACATGTATGATTTCGCATTCTTGGCTTCCGTTTCCGAAACCTTCAGCCACAACTTTTCATACGTATCCTGCACAATGTCTTTGGCTTTATCCTTATCCTTCACATTTTTAAGGATAAACCTGTACAGATTATCTGCATACAGATCTACGCAGCGGTTATACTCTTCAGCGGTCATGGCCGTTTGTTTTGCTTCCGTGTATGTGACGGGGTAATTGCCGTAATAGTTACAGGCGAATATACATGATTTTGAAATGTTCGGATAATCAGCAGAATAACTTTACACAGCTTCGTTTATTACGTAAATGTTATCAGAAGAAGTGCTCCTTGTTTTTCTGAGTTTGAAATCAGATCTCACCGTTGAACTTGCATTATTTTCCTTCGGACGACATCCTGCTGCCGATGAGTGGAGTAATTACACAAAGCGTTTACAAATAATTACTAATCTGGTCAATGAGTTATTAACAGACGTTCAAAATACTTCATTAAGTATAACATTAGGTGAAATCAGTAAATCAATAGAAATCAATTATATATAATAATCTGTTTAAAAAAATAGTTTACTTTTTACTTGTGATGAATAATGTATATACATCTAATGGAATTCTGCTGAGGTATTCTATCACGTGAATAATCTGATAATGCTAGTGCTAAATATTTTCGGTACTTAAAACTGTGGCTTCGTCATACATTTTGTTGACTTCATCGGCAATTGATTGGGATAGTAGTTTTAGATGTATTGTTTTGTTCAACGTTAATCACAGTTACTTTTTTTTGGAATTGTGTAACGTAAAGGTTAGGTGGAGTTAATAAAGGTTTGGCGTGCGCGCCAAAAGCAGGGGAAGGCGCCGCGCACTACTCGGGTGATTCTGGAGACAGAATCACCCGTTTTTATGTCGACTAATTAGTTCAGGCCAGCGCTTGTTTCAGTGCTTCCAGAAAATCAAGCTGAGTAGTTTTAGTTTTATCGGCAGCATACCAGGCATGTACCTGTTCAATAAATTGTTCTTTATCTAGCCCCTGCTGTTTCCAGTTGTTAATTTCCTGCTGAAGTACTGCCGGTCGCGGGCCCCACTTACCGAGTACAGCATTTGTTGCTGCATCCAGAATAACAACAATTGGAATTGCGCGGCCGCCGTTGGTGAGGAAATGATCCATCACATTCGGATGTTCATCACGAAGTATCACGCTTACTTTGGCGGCAGGTAGTGCGTTACTGATATGCTCAATTACGCCAAGAGTTTGTGCCGCATCTCCGCACCAGCCCTCAGTAATAAACAGGAGAGTAATTGATTTTGTGATGTTAGAAAGCGATTCCTGAACCTCCGGAAGCAACTGTGTTGTTTTCCCGATTCGTTTCATGCGCTGAAGATTAAGCCGCGCATAGCTGATCATACTTTCTGATTGGTCAGGCCCTGTAGTTTTGCCTTCTTCCATCAGTGTGATGAGCAGTTGATTGTAGCTTTCCCAGCTCATGGCTGAGGAGAGCAGTGCCGGAGTAATTTCCGGAAGCAGTGTGGGAGTTTCCATAATTAAGGTTAAGCAAGTACCCTCAGCCGGAAACGTTCAGGAAAGAAACCGGTTAGCGAACCTGTGGTTTTTCAATTTCGCATTCTACAATAAATGCTTCGGGATACTCAGCTTTTATTTTTTTCAGAAAGCGATAAGCTTCAAGCTGTGTACGGAAATCGCCCACACGTACTTTGAAGTTAGGCGCATCATATACGATGTATGCATGCGCATCAGATGCGTATTTACCCTGGAATTTTGATTTTATTGACTTCGCCTTATCGGCATCAACACCGTAGTGTATCTGAACCCTGTAGCCTTTAGTTTTTGTTTTTACGTTGGCCTCGGTATGTTTGCTTACTGCTGTTTTAAGCCGCGGATCGGCATTTACATCACGCTGTAAACTATCGGCCGAGGGAGTTTGGGCAAAACCGGCCAGCGGAAGCAAAAACAAAACAAGAAGGAGGAAAAGGCGTGTCATCGGATACAAAATTAGAAATTATGCCTCAGCAGTTGTTTTTCTTTTTCGATTAGTGCAAGGTCTGTGCCGTTATTTTCGGGTTCAGAAATGACTAAGTTAAATGTGCAACAGGCGCTTACGGCTATAATCAAAATTTAACACTTATTTAGAATCGTTATAAATTATCCCAACCAAAATATTTTTCCTCAGCAGACGAATCGGCTAAGTGTGTTTCAGTTAAATTTGCGACGCCTTAACGTGTAGGGCACCCGGATATAAATGCCAACTGTCAACTATTCTTATATGAACAGCTCCCGGCAAAATGCGCGCCGCAACGGTATCGCGCTTGCTTTTTCGCTGATTCTCTCCCTCTTCTTCAGTGCGTCTGTACACGCACAGGATGGAAAAGCGCTTTTCAAGGCTAACTGCTCGTCCTGCCACTATGCTTCCGAGAAAAAAGGAACAGGCCCCGGACTTAAAGGGGTTCTCGACCGTATTCCCGGTGGCGACTGGAAGTACAATTGGGTGAAGAACTCAGCAGCAATGAAAAAATCTGGCGATGCGTACGCTGCCAAGATTACTGCTGAATACGGCGGAGCAGCAATGACTGCTTTCCCCAGCCTCAAGAACGAAGAGATTGATGCCATTCTTGAGTATGCTCACAAAGGTGAAGCTCCCAAAGCTGCTCCCACAGCTAATGCCGGTGGAGACGGAACAGGTGCTGCTTCCAAAACAGAAGAAAAAGCATCAGGCAATTCAACTTTCATGATCATTATTCTGATCGTGCTGGTCATCAGCCTTATTGCAATTCTTCGTTACACCAAGCTTAACCTTCGTAACGCCGTTAATGATAAAGAAGGTCTTCCGCAGGAAGAGTCAATGCCTTTCCTCGATGCTGTTCGCCACTGGATGAACAACAACAAGCGCAAGGTTGCTCTTATTGGTCTGTTTATCTTCGGTGTGCTGATTGTTAAAGGTTGGTACGGCTTGCAGGGTGTAGGTATCTATGCAACCGAAGTGAAGAAAGACAAATGGGTAGGTTACAAGCCATCACAGCCAATCAATTTCTCTCACCAGATTCATGCCGGTCAAAACGGTATTGATTGCAAATACTGTCACAGCACCGTTGAGAAGTCTAAAAACGCCAGCATTCCTTCTGTGAACATTTGTATGAACTGCCACAAAGCAATTGGTGAGACAGCTACTCCGGGTTCAAAAGAAGAAATTGCTAAGATCTACGCCGCTGCCGGTTATGATCCTGATAAGCAAACCTATTCACTGCCGCAGCAACCGGTGAAGTGGAACAAAGTACACGTACTTCCGGATCACGTTTATTTCAGCCACCAGCAGCACGTAAAAGTGGGCAAGGTTGAATGCGAGACCTGCCACGGCAACGTGAAAGAAATGACTGTAGCTGAGCAGCAGCGCCCGCTTACTATGGGATGGTGCATTAACTGTCACCGCGAAACCAAAGTAAGCACACAGGGTAACGGTTATTACACCCAGCTTCACGAGAAAATGAAAGAGAAGTATAAAGGACAGGAAAGCTTCACTGTTGCCCAAATGGGTGGTATTGAGTGCTCACGCTGCCACTACTAATCTGATACTGACAAAAGCAAGCGTTTCCTAAACGATATAATCTGAATCGCGTACCCAACATGGCGAACGAGAAAACATACTGGAAAGGTCTTTCACAGCTGAGCGGCGACAACACAGTTACCGAAAAGAATCAGCACGAATTTGCCGAGTACATTCCGGTTGAGCAGTTCATGGGCGATAAAGCCACTCTTGAGCAATCATCAACCAGCCGCCGCGACTTCCTCAAGTTTCTTGGTTTCAGCACTGTAGCTGCTACTCTGGCAGCCTGCGAAGCGCCCGTAACCAAGGCTATACCTTATGTTAACCGTCCGGAAGAAATCACTCCCGGTGTGGCTAACTGGTATGCAACATCTTTTTATGATGGTCACGATTACGCCAGCATTCTGGTGAAAACCCGTGAAGGACGTCCGATCAAAATCGAAGGCAATGAAATGTCGAAAGTGACCATGGGTGCAGTAAATGCCCGTGTTCATGCTTCGGTACTTTCGCTTTACGATTCAAACCGTTTGCGCGGCGTGAAAGCCAAAGGCGGAGTTGACAAGACCTGGGCTGATGCCGATGCGGCAATTGGTTCAAAGCTTGCTGCTTCAAAAGGCATTGCCATTGTTTCTTCTACCATCATCAGCCCCGCTACAAAGCAGGTAATTGCTGAATTTGCAGCAAAATACCCGCAAACCCGCCACGTTTCTTACGACGCGGTTTCGTATGCCGGTATGCTCAAGGCCAACCTCTCTTCGTTTGGAGTGGCCATGATTCCGACCTACCGCTTTGACAAGGCTGAAGTAATTGTTAGCCTCGGTGCTGATTTCCTTGCCAACTGGCTTTCTCCGATGGAGCATGCCCGCCAGTACGGTATGACCCGTAAAGTAGGCAAGGACAAGAAGACCATGTCTAAGCACTACCAGTTTGAAACCATTCTTTCGCTTACAGGTTCAAACGCCGATGAGCGTTTCCCGGTGAAGCCGTCGGAAATGGCACAGGTAGCGCTCGATATTCTTAACGGAACCAGTGGCAAAGTTGCTGCTGAAGGTGTTAAGAAAGTGACAGCCGCTCTCAACAATGCAAAAGGTAAAGCACTTGTTGTTGCCGGTTCTAACGATGCCGCACTGCAGCTGGTGGTGAACGAAATCAACAAAAAGATTGGTGCTTACGGCACTACTATTGATACTTCTGTTCCCGACTACACCCATCAGGGCGACGACAATGCACTGAAAACGCTTACCGACGACCTCAATGCAGGCAAGGTAGATACAGTGATTTTCTGGAACAGCAACCCGGTTTACACTGCACCGGCAGCACTTGGTTTCGACAAAGCACTGGCTAAGGCTTCACTCAAAGTTTCGTTTGCCGGAATTATGGATGAAACCGCAGCACTTTGCGACTGGGTTTGCCCTGATCACCACTACCTTGAGGCGTGGAACGATCACAATCCGCGCAAAGGAAGCTACAGCATTCAGCAGCCGGTAATCAATCCGCTGTTCAAGACCCGCCATGCACAGGAAACCCTGCTGCTCTGGTCTGGCAATAAAACATCTTATTACAACTACCTGCAGAACTACTGGAGAAGCAATTTCTTCGGTATGCAGAGTTCCTTCGGCGATTTCGCTCAGTTCTGGAATCACTCAGTACACGACGGAGTTGCAGAACTTCGTGCAGCAGCTCCGGTTGCAGCACCGGCTGAAGAAACACCTCGTTTTGTAGCCCCGGTTGAAGTTGCAGCCGATTCTACCGCAACCGCCACAGCTACAGCAGCCCCGGTTTTCAAATCAGGAACAAACCTCAACGAAAACATCCGCTTTACTGGCGGCACGCTTTCGGTTGAAGATGCGAAATCACAGCTTGCTTCACGCAAAGGCGGAGCAATGGAAGTTGTGTTTTATCAGAAAACATCAATCGGTAACGGTAATCAGGCCGGTAACCCGTGGTTACAGGAAATGCCCGATCCGATTTCAAAAATTACCTGGGATAACTATATCACCATGCACCCGCTGGATGTAAAAGAAGGCAACTTCTTTGGCATGGTAGAGGGCAGCGACAAAAACCTGATGGTTCGTTTCGACCAGATGGAAGATGAGCTGAGCGTGGCACAGGTAAGCATTAATGGTGTAACCGTTGAGCTTCCGGTTTGGGCACAGCCCGGTCAGAAGCGCGGAACCATCGGCATTGCTCTTGGTTATGGCCGCAAAGGCGTAGGCAAAGCTGCTGAAGGACGCGGTGCAAACATCTATCCCGCAGTAGCATTGGCCGCCTCAGGCACCATGAACTACGAAGGTTATGATGCAAAAATCACCAAAACCGACAAAACCCACCGAATTGCTGCTACCCAGACGCACCACACGCTGATGGGCCGCAACGAGGATATCATTCGCGAAACAACACTGGCTGAATATGCTAAGGACGAGCGTGCCGGCAATGCGCCGATTATGCTTGAAACCTACAAAGGCAAAGCTCATGTTGAAGATGTGAACTTGTGGAATGATTTCGATCGTCCGAACCACAAATGGGCGCTTGCTATCGACCTGAACTCTTGTATTGGTTGCGGTGCTTGCGTAGTAAGCTGCACAGCCGAAAACAACGTTCCGGTTGTTGGTCCTGATGAAATCCGCAAGAGCCGCGAAATGCACTGGCTCCGTATCGACCGCTATTTCAGCAGCGAAACGGTGAAAGAAGTGGAAGAGGAAAAAGGCGAAATGGGTACCAAGGAGCTTTACCGCAACATGGAAAACCCGGCGTTCGATAATCCGAAAGTAGTGTTCCAGCCGGTTATGTGCCAGCACTGCAACCATGCGCCTTGCGAAACAGTATGTCCGGTAATCGCCACCAACCACAGCAGCGAAGGTCTCAACCAGATGACCTACAACCGTTGCGTTGGAACACGTTACTGCGCCAACAACTGTCCGTATAAAGTTCGCCGCTTCAACTGGTTTAACTATGTTGATTACCACCGCTTCAAAGACTTCAACCCAACACAGGATGAAGTTGGACGCATGGTGCTCAACCCGGATGTAACCGTACGTGCACGCGGTGTAATGGAAAAATGCTCAATGTGCGTACAGCGCATTCAGGGCGGAAAACTTGAAGCTAAGAAAGCTGGCGTTCGCCCGGCCGACGGAAGCATCAAAACCGCTTGCTCACAGTCGTGCCCGACACAAGCCATCTGGTTTGGTGATCTCAACGACGAGAACAGTGCAGTGGCTCAGATGGAGAAAGACGGACGCAAGTTCGAGCTTCTCGAAGTTGTGGGTACACGTCCTTCCGTATTCTACATGACCAAAGTGTGGAACCGAGAAGACAAAACCGCACACGTATAATTCAGAATTCCGAAAGAAGAATAAAGCAACAGCATAAGCTCAGTTAACGACACTATGCAACACGAATCACGATACAGGGACCCGCTGATTCTTGGCAACAAGAGTTACAGCGATATCACTGCCGACATCGCCCGTCCGATTGAAGGCAAGGCCAATAAACTTTGGTACCTGGTATTTACCATTGCCGTAGCCACTTTCCTTTGGGGATTCGGCTGTCTGGCATATACCATTGGTACCGGTATCGGTCAGTGGGGTGCAAACCGCACCGTAGGCTGGGCTTGGGACATTACCAACTTCGTTTGGTGGATCGGTATCGGTCACGCCGGTACACTGATCTCAGCGGTACTTCTGCTGTTCCGTCAGAAATGGCGTATGGCGATCAACCGTTCTGCTGAGGCTATGACGATCTTTGCTGTAATGTGCGCGGCGGTATTCGTAACCATGCACACTGGTCGTCCGTGGCTCGATTACTGGCTGTTTCCGCACGCCAACCAGTTCGGCTCGTTGTGGGTAAACTTTAACTCACCGCTTACCTGGGACGTATTCGCTGTATCGACTTACTTCACAATCTCGTTGGTGTTCTGGTACATCGGTCTTATTCCTGACTTCGGAGCTATTCGTGATCGCTTTAAGTCGCAGGGCAATCTTGCAAAAGCAAAAATTTATCGCCTCCTCAGCTTTGGTTGGAGCGGCGGTGCCCGTCAGTGGTCACGTTTTGAAGAAGTATCGCTTGTACTTGCCGGTCTTTCTACACCGCTTGTATTCTCGGTTCACTCAATTGTATCAATGGACTTTGCAACCTCAGTTCTTCCGGGTTGGCACACCACCATTTTCCCTCCGTATTTCGTTGCCGGTGCTATTTTCTCCGGATTTGCGATGGTGGCTACTCTTCTGCTGATGATGCGTAAAGTGCTGAATCTTGAGCACTACATTACCATCCAGCACATGGAAATGATGAACATCATCATCACCCTTACCGGTTCAATGGTAGGTGTGGCTTACCTTTCAGAGCTTTTCATCTCTTGGTACTCAGGTGTTGAATACGAAGGTTATGCGTTCATGAACCGCGCTACCGGACCTTACTGGTGGAGTTACTGGGGCATGATGACCTGCAACGTAATCAGCCCGCAGTTGTTCTGGTTCCGCAAGATCCGCACCAACCTCACAGCAACATTTATTCTTTCGATTGTGGTGAATATCGGTATGTGGTTTGAGCGTTTCGTAATTATCGTAACCTCACTGCACCGCGATTATCAGCCGTCGAACTGGACCATGTATCACCCGACTTGGGTTGAGATGGGAATTTTCATCGGTACTATCGGATTGTTCTTCTCGATCTTCTTGTTGTTTGCCCGTGCCTTCCCGGTAATTGCGCTCAGCGAGTTGAAAATGATTGTAAAATCTTCGAGCGAAGAGCACAAGAAAAAGCGTGAGGCCGCTGAAATTGCCGCAGAAAGTCATTAATCTATATCCTACGCAGCACATCAATTATGGCAGCGAATTATAAAACGATTCAAGGTATCTGGGGCGATGAGGAACTCCTCATGGACGGAGCCAAGCAGATGCGTGATGCACGAATCAAGGTGAAAGAAGTTTTTTCGCCGTTTCCGATTCACGGACTCGACCCGGTGATCGGTCTTCCGCGCACACGTCTGGCAATCTGTGCCTTCATTTATGGTATCACCGGCACATCGCTGGCTATTCTGAT
>CALRTD020000030.1:0-16534 GCA_943371015.1 Synechococcus sp. UW140
TGCCGGTTTCGGATTTGAAGCACCGCCAAAACCGGTTGACTCATCAGTTTTTGCCGCCATGCAGCGCTGCAGCGGAAACTGGGTAGCCCTTATGCCCTATGCTTTTGTGCCTGCCGGGAAAGCCGAAATTTGGTTCAACAATGAACGCCAGTGGTGGGGCGAAAGAAGCGACGGAATTATTTCCTGTACGCAATTGGCGCGCCAGCAAAAGCAAAGCATCATGCTCAAACCACAATTGTGGATTGGCGGCGGAACATTCACAGGTACTTACGCCCTCGCCGACTCCACACAATGGAAAATGTTTGAATTCAATTACACGCGCTACATCGTTCATTACGCAAAGCTTGCCGACTCACTTAACATCGAACTGCTTTGCATTGGTACTGAGCTGGCCGTTTTTGCCAAAGAACGTCCGGATTACTGGTCGCAACTCATCGATACAGTGCGCAGCATGTACAAAGGCAAACTCACCTACGCCGAAAATTGGGATGCCTGGAATAAATTTCCGCACTGGAATAAACTCGATTATATCGGCGTAGATGCTTACTTTCCGCTGAGCAAACAAGCAACACCCTCAACCGATGAACTTTTAAAACTTTGGAAACCTTACGCTGACGCCTTACAAGAAGCCAGCTTTGCATTCAGCAAACCAATCTTGTTTACTGAATTTGGCTACAGAAGCTGCAACGCAGCAACTGCCGAACCCTGGGTTTCTGACACTGATGCGGCTGTAAATCTTGCAGCACAGGAAAATGCCTATGAAGCATTGTTCCGTACCTTTATACCGCAAAACTGGTTTGCCGGTGGTTTTGTATGGAAATGGCACGCCGAACACGATGCCGGCGGCAATTACAACAATGATTTTACACCACAAAACAAACCGGCACTCAAACGCATAGCCGCATGGTACGCAAACTAATGTTTCTCGCAAGTCTTCTTTCGTTTTTTACATCGTGCAGCGGACAGGTAAGCAGTTCGAGCTACAATGCCATGCTTAACACACTGCTCAAACACAGTGTCAAAGAAATAAGTGTTGACTCGCTGGAGAAATGTGTGAACAACGTTACCCTTCTCGATACACGCGAACTTGCTGAATATAATGTTAGCCACATCAGCGGCGCAAAACATGTCGGTTACGACAAATTCGATCTGAAAAGTGTAGCCGATATTCCGAAAGACAAATGCATTGTAGTTTACTGTTCTGTTGGCTACCGCAGCGAAAAAGTAACAGAGAAATTAATCGCCGCCGGTTATACCAATGTCTCCAATCTCTACGGCGGAATTTTTGAATGGGTCAACCAAGGCAATAAAGTTGTTGATAACACCGGAAAGCCAACTGCTAAAATTCATGCTTACAGCAAGAGCTGGGGTGTTTGGCTAAGTAAAGGCGAGAAGGTGTACAAGTAAAATTTCTGGAAGTGTCTTTCTGTGAAAGCGTTTCAGCAACATTACTTAACGCTCTGTCGCTGAAATACAGAAAAATAAAACACCAAACCGTAACCCGCTGCCAGCATAATATGAAACGGCAACAAACCAAAGTCTCCCAAACGGATGCCGGTTACAATACCATAAATAAAATACAGCATCAGTAAGCCTTCGGCAACAACCATTGGCGAAAATGAATTACGGATATACACATTACTGCCCCATAAATCGGAAGTCTTATTGATATTGAACTTGGGAGTACGCACAAATGGTGTTTTCCGCCCCAGATAACCCTCAACCACTGCAACTGCATTATGAAGCGATAAGCCCATAGAAACCGAAAGAAACACCGGAAAAGACAGCAGGAAACTTCCGAAGCCTTGCTTTTTTGACTTAAAGAATGGAATACTTGAAACATAGTATAATACTGCCAAAACGACAAAGCTCAACAGAAATCCGGTTGCTATCAAAAATAGTTTATTCAGCTCGGGAAATGCTTGTTTAGCAAACAATAATGGAACACTTGTAATCGCACTTATAATTACGCTTATAAATATTGCGCTGTTCAGTAAGTGCATAACGCCATGCCAGCGTCTTCCAAATGAAAATGGCGATCGCAATACATTTCCAATATGCTTACGTGCAACCTCAGCTCCACCTTTTGTCCAGCGATATTGCTGCGATTTGAGCGCACTCATTACCGGCGGCAATTCAGCAGGGGAAACAACATCTTCGAGGTAAATAAATTGCCAGCCTTTTAATTGTGCCCGATAACTGAGATCGAGATCTTCGGTAAGTGTATCGGCCTCCCAGTTGCCGGCATCTTCAATGGTGGCTTTTCGCCAGATACCTGCTGTGCCGTTAAAATTGATGAACCCACCCATATTACGGCCAACCTGCTCAACCGTAAAATGTGCATCAAGTGCAAAAGCCTGAAGCGATGTAAGCAAACTGTAATCGCGGTTGATGTGTCCCCAGCGGGTTTGCACCATACCGGTTTGAGGATTGGTGAAATACGGGAGTGTTTGTTCCAGAAAATCTTCTCCCGGAATGAAATCGGCATCGAAAATGGCTATGAACTCACCACGCACAGTTTGGTGACCATACTTCAAGGCTCCGGCTTTAAAGCCGCTTCGGTCAGTGCGACGAATAAGTTTAACATCAACTCCTTTGGCATTCCATTCTTTAACCTTTGCCTCAGCAAGCGCTGTTGTTTCGTCGTTCGAGTCATCCAGTATCTGAACTTCAAATTTATCACGCGGATGACGAATGCGACAAACGGCATCAATCAACCGTTCAACAACATAACGTTCGTTATAAAGAGGAAGCTGAATAGTTACAACCGGTTGAAAGGTTGCGTCACGTTTATAAACATCAGCAGGTTTTTTTCGGTGCAGGTAACGCCAAACTAATTGCCCCTGTGTTAAACTGTAGATAAAAATAAACAGCAGTGAAAGTGCATACAGCACAACACAAACAATAAGAAAAGCATTTGCAATAACTGGCGACATTGCCACAAATATCAGGATAATCCGTTGAGCTTTATACCATCATTACCAATGCTGATGGGATTATCATTGATGCGTTCTTCTTCGGGGCCGTTTTCGAGACGCAGCACACCACGCGGGCATACACTGGCACAAATTCCGCAACCCACACATGATGCACGCACAATGTTCTGGCCTTTTTGTGCATAGGCCCGAACATCAATTCCCATCTCACAATAGGTAGAGCAATTGCCGCATGAGATACATTGTCCGCCGTTT
Organism: Synechococcus sp. UW140; assembly: GCA_943371015.1. GTDB lineage: Bacteria > Bacteroidota > Bacteroidia > Palsa-965 > Palsa-965. Next base: position 3,192 of record CALRTD020000030.1, read on the forward strand.
GTGGTAATGCGGAAACGCGATTTGAAACGCTGAATAATGCCCATGTATCCGGCAAGCGGACAACCAAAACGGCACCAAACCCTGCTTCCAAGTACGGGATAAAATCCAACACCAACTACACCTGAAAATGCTGCACCAATCAGGAAACCATAAGGTTTCTGGAAATATTCGTAAATATTGAGTCCGAGAAATGTTGAACTGTTTGAGAAGTAGCCGTAAAGTGTAGCTCCGGTCATTATGAAGACAAGCACAAGTACGGTATGAATCATCCAGCGTTCTATTTTCCAGGCAGATACTTTTTTAGAAGAAAGCTGACGAAACGGATCTCCCGCAGTTTCGGCAAGTCCGCCGCAGCCGCATACCCATGAACAATACCAGCGTTTACCTGCGAAATACGTAATAACCGGGGTTACAATTAAAAACAGTGCTATCCCGGCTATCAGGAAAATGCGGCCAAGAGCCCCGCCATCGGTCATTGCATTCAAATGCCAGTCGTGAAAAAAGTAATAGTTCAGCGGCCAGATATTTTTGATGTCTTTGGCAAAATAGGCTTGTCCTGTTGTCAATCCTTCCAATATTTCCGGGATCAGATAAGCCAGAAAAAGTTGCGAAACCATTACAACCGATGTACGAATGAGCTGATAGCGATTATGCCTGTACTTCAGCATAAACTTGATGCCCATTGAAAGAATGGCAACCGTATAAAGCGTTCCGTAAACAAACCATTGCGAATCGGAATTATGACCGGTAAGCAAACGTTTGAGCGGATCGAACAAAGCTACAATGCCTGTGTTGTTGCCGTTTTGTCCAAGGCCAAGTGTTTCGGGAAACCAATACAGGGCAACATAAAAACCGGTTAGCACAATTCCAGCAGCCCAGCCCCAAAGTCCGGCATTGGTGAGCGATGAAGTAAACACGCCGTTATTTTTTATGCCGGGCGGAACATTGCGGTAAAGCTGCCAGGCATAAACTACGGTGCCTGCAACAATACCAGACAAGGTAATGATGAGTGCTGTAGCATTTACCGGAACTAATTTTGCCCAAGCCAGCAGCAGGTAAACTACTGCTGCGATGGCCACTGCAAATCCTGTTTTGCGGAGGAAGTCAACGCCCTCAGGATGCGGCTGTGCTATGGAAAGGCTTGGCTCTGGTGCTTTCATTAGTGTGTGTGGCGATTGAGAATGCGGTACCAGCTTTTTTTAAGCGGCCTTACGTTGAAGCCAACTTGTTTACTGAATGCGTTAGCAATTTCGTTTTCAAAGGTGCGGTAAAATTCGGGATCGAAAGCGGCATCGTTCAGGTGCTGAATAACGTAATCAACTTTTTTACGATGTTTCAGCCAGCGGTCAAACAATTCGTGCCGCATCCGCATTCCGAAAACATTAATCCCGATCAGTGATTTATCGGTCTCATTGTAAACGGCACGAAAACTAATTTTGCCGTTTTTATGTTCCCAGTAAAATGTGCTTTCGTTTTCGGCGGCATTGGGTTTTACATCACCATACGTTTGGTATTCGATATCGAAAAACTTGGCCGAATTGAACCACGGTCCGGGCTGATAAGCTGTGCGGCGGTCGGTAAGTGTTAAAGCAAGTGTTTCGCCGTGAAAGCGGCCGGTGTACCAAAGCGGCTCAATGGCGCGGCGGCCGGGAGGCGGTGTGCGATACTGAGCACAATCGCCGATGGCAAAAACTCCGGGCGTTTCGGTCTCAAAAAATTCGTTGACCAAAATGCCGCGGTCAACTGCAATGCCCGATTCTTTGGCAAGTGTTGTATTCGGACTAACGCCAACAGTGATGCCCGCAAACTGGCAGGCTATTTCTTCGCCGGACGCAGTAACGACTGCACGAACGCGGCCGTTTTCGTCAGCTAAAATTTCTTTAAGCTCGGTATTCAGTCGCAAATCAATGCCGTGTTCGCGGATATGCCGGCTGATCAGTGCCGATTCTTCGGCCGGAAGTACATTACGCCAGAAACTGCTTTCGCGCACCAAAAAGGTAACGTGTATGCCTCGCGAATGCAGCATTTCGGCCATTTCAACACCAATAAGACCGCCGCCCACAACTACTGCGCGGCTAATACCTTTCGTATGCTCTTCCATACTTTCAAGATCCTGAAAGCTGTAAAGCCCCTGCACTCCTTTTAACTCCTGGCCGGGCCAGTTAAAGAAGTTTGATTTTGAACCAGTGGCCAGCACAAGTTCACCATAAAACATTCGGGTTCCGTCGGCAAAAAATAATTCGCGTTCGGTTGTATCTATGCGCTTTACATATTTGCGCATCAGTGTAATCTTGTTCTTCTCCCAAAACCAATCTTCGTAAGGCTTGGTATGTTCGTACTTCATGTGCCCCATGTAAATGTACATGAGCGCTGTGCGGGAGAAAAAATGTTCAGTTTCGGCAGAAATAACTACGATTGGGCGCTTGCTGCGCTTACGGACATGGCGGGCACAGGTTATTCCTGAAATTCCATTTCCGACAATTACAAGCGGCTGTTCGCTATAAACCGAATCTTTCATTGGGTGCTTTTACGAATCTGTCTTTTGTAAAAATTACTCGTTAAGTGTCCAGTCGTAAGTAAGATACTCCAATTTAGCATTGGCGTTAATCTTTACATCAGAATACTTATTGATAACCTCAATTACAGTTCCGCCTTTTTTAAAATCCATAGCATACCAGTCGAAGATTTTCGACACTTTGGGAGTTGCCGCAGAAACCTGATTACGTTTGGCATCTTTCAGGAATGCACGACCTTGCCCGTCGAGCTGAGCATCAAGTTTCTCGGGAACGTATGCTGCATTCAGTAATATCGGACACGATTTTGAGGCACACACCAGCGCAAAGTGTAATCGATAATCATTGAACTTTTTGCGAAGCTTGGTATGTTCAATGTTGTTCAGGTCAAGTGTTTCCTTGCCTATTTTAATGAATTTAATATCCCACGGGGTATTTACAAACGGCACTTTTCCAGCAATATCTTTAATGCTTTTTACCGGATAATATTTAATTACCAACTTAACCGTAAATGCGTTGTAAGCATTGATCCAAAATGCTTTTTCCTGATTGGCTGTCCAGTCGGCAGCGGGCGGATTATCGCTGAGCAGTTTGAGATACTTGTTCAGCTCAACCGAATCGCGGATAAAGGCTATGTAATTCACCTTACCATCTGCAGTAACGTTCTTTTTCAGCAGGTTGTCCCAGCCAGTGTGCGAGGGCGGAGCGGCGAAGAATTGTACGGTTAATAACAAGCTAACCGTGAGTAATAAAAACTTGCTTACTGTTTTCATTGGAAATAGATTATGACCAATATACGAATTCAAACTGGCGCAGGATTTCACTGATTATCAATACGTAAGCCAAAAGTCGATTAAATTTTAAGCGAATTTTAATCTGGCTCAACGAATATCCATGTACCCCAAACGAATTTACGGGAAAGTCCATCAAATATACATCTCTAAAGCATGTTGCAATTCGAGTGCCGAAATTAGAGCCACCCTGAGCATACCAAAATACATTGACCATACCCGAATCACAGACATCATTCCATGAAAAACAACCATTTTAAACTAACAGGCATTGTGGCCGCAGCACTGCTGATGGCAAATTTGCTTCACGGGCAACGAGCATTGCCGGCACAAACAGAGCGTCCCACATATTTCGAGATGCACGACTTGCTGAAAGAACGTGCCGAGGAAGCCGAAAAGAAAAGAGAAAGAGAAAACAGGTGGTCGCGGTCAAAACGGACAGATGAAGTTCCCGAAGAAATGATTTATGAACAGTGGAATTATTTCTGGAAAGACCGAATGCAGGTGAATGGTTCACGCCCCGGCGAACTGGCTGATGTAGCCGACTACGCACTTGCCGGTTCTTATGCCAGTAATCCGGCAATGCGCGGACCGGGTGCTCCAACAACACAGGCCGTTCCGGCAATCTGTACAACCGGCAATCAAGGCAACTGGTCGGCGGCAGGCCCTTTTACATTTCAGTCGCCGATTATGGGCAATGTAACTTCACTGTATGTAAATCCGACCAACCAGAATACAATACTTGCAGGCAGTTCAAGAGGTGGTTTGTTTAAAACTACAAACGGCGGCACATCGTGGACCAACCTTACCGATGCCAGCCGATTGCCTTGCATGGGCATAACCAGCATTGTAGTTCACCCTACAAATTCAAATACTATTTTCATTGGCTCCAGCAGCGGTCTTCCGTTTAAAGGTGACTTTAACTATGGCTACGGAGTTTTCCGCTCTACCGATGGCGGCGTAACATGGAGTGAAATTCTCCCCATTACTGATATTAACAATGAAGTAAAACAAAACAGTCAGGTTAATAAAATGATGCTGCACCCGCAGGATGCTAATATCCTGTATGTGCTTATTGGTCAAAAAGTCTTTCGCACACTTAATGCCAATGCTGCAACACCAACCTGGACTGTCATGACATCAATTCCGGATGATCCGAGCTATGTTTGGAACTATGTTGATATTGATATTATTAACGGAACACTGGGCGTTTCTAACTCAAAGATTATCCTCTGCACTTCTTTTTCTTCATCACCGACAAGTGTTGCATTAAATGCGCAGGCATTTGTATCAACCAACGGCGGTACAACATTTACAAATATTACAAGTGTACTTGTAACACAATGGGATTTCAGAAGCGACAGGTATGCAGCAGCAGTGCAGCATGGCGGAAGCAGTGATGAGATTTATTTTGCCACACCTTACGGCGCACACTTGTACATCAGAAAATATACATTCAGTACCAACTCGATCATTGAAATTGGGAATACTCAAAATGTATATTCAAGCAGTTTTACATTATCATTAGGTGTGGGCTATTTCAAATTTGAATTTGAGTTTTCAAAAATTAATCCCAATCGCTTTTACCTCGGCGGTTTAACTGTTTATGCATTCAGAATAAATAGTTCTACAGTTAGCGTATCACGCATGAGCGAATACTGGCCTGTAGATCTGGCAACCGGTAACCCGCAGTATAATACGCATTGCGATATCCGGTATATGACCATACTGACATCCGGCAGCAATGATGCAATTTATGCCGGAACCGACGGTGGAGTTTGTCGCTCAATTGTAGATCCGGCAGCAGCTACAATGCCTACTTACAGTACATCTAATTGGGCCAATCTCAATGGAACCGGCCTCACAATTAATCAGTTTTTTGATTTGAGCGGTTCTGAAACAATCTACAATTTACTTGTTGCCGGTGCTCAGGACAATGGCACTTTTGAATGGTCGGGAGGCACATGGAAACTGCGTGAAATTTCTGATGCGTATCAGGGCGTAATTAATCCCTTAACCAACAATTTTATCGGCAACTCACTTCGTGCTGCTTATAAAGGTGCAACAAACACCAGCGGATTATACACCGACATTTTACTGAATCCGGCGTGGTCAACCTACAACACAGCAGTGGTAAGTCACCCCGATAACCCTCAATACATTGTTACCTCATTCCTCGACACCTGGGTTGATCCCGATAAATACAAGCTTTATTATTCATTAAACTTCGGATCAAACTATTATGAGTTTGCAAATTTTCCTGCCGACGGACTTGGCATTACTGCTATACAAATTGCACCATCGAATCCGAATGTAATTTATGTTGCTAAAGGCGGAGCTACCTGGAACACCAGCGGATTAAACCGTTTGTATAAATCAACAAACGGTGGATTGAACTGGACAGATCTTGGGCAGTTTTCAAGTACTTTTAAAAATACAGTTCAGTATGCAGGTATCACCAGCATTGCTGTTGATCCGTTTAATGAAAACAGGGTTTTTATTGGTTTCAACGGTTACTGGGCAGTTGATAATGTGAACAACCGCTATACAGGTGTGAACCGCGTTTTCAAATCAACCGACGGAGGTACAACCTGGAGCGATATGACTAATGCTTCGCTGCCTGCTTGTCCTACAATTTCACTCGCTTACCGCACCGGTTCTAACGATGAATTGTATGTTGGAAATGATTACGGTGTTTATCGTTATAACTCAACGACCAATGTATGGGAATGTTTCAGCAATCAGCTTCCGGTAACACTGATTAGCGGGCTCGAAATTCACAACTGTAAAAACATGCTCCGCGCATCAACACTGGGCCGAGGCATTTGGGAAACACCACTTCCTGCACTTGGTGCTTATGAAATTACATCGAACAGAAACATTACAGGCAATTTGTATATCGGAACCGATGTTGTGGTAAAGCCCGGCGTTACACTTAACATCACCGGCACTTTATGGATGAGTAAAGATAAACGCCTGATTGTAGAACGTGGTGCTACTGTAAACATTACCAATGGCGGAAAAATAACCAATGCCTGCGGCGATCTCTGGTACGGAATAGAACTTTGGGGCACGTACAATGTAGCTCAGTCAACTGCCGGAGCACAAGGTAAAGTTGTGATCAATGGTGGTACGATTGAGAATGCACACAACGGAATTACCACAATTAAGAATGCAAATGCATCGTGGGACTGGGCCTATACCGGCGGAATTATTGAGGCGACCAATGCAAGTTTCCTCAACAATCGCCGCGATATTCAGATGCTTTCTTATCACTCGCCTTCATCGCCGGAACCTGATAATCTTTCGTTTTTTAAATCATCATTGTTTGAAACCAATCAGGCGCTCAACGGCGGATTTTCGCCAACCACACGCATTTCGTTGCATGATGTAAAAGGTATAAAGATTGAAGGCTGTACAATTCAAAATACAGCAACATCTTTCTACAGCATCAATAACCGCGGAACAGGTGTAGGAACTGCTGACGCTACATTTGTACTGAATGATCTGTATCCGAACTACACACCTTCTTCACCCATCAGTCACAGCGTAGTAAGCGGACTTACAATTGGTGTTCAGGCTGATTTCACAAGCGGTTCAACCAGAAATGCAAGTGTTGTAAATACCACATTTACCAATGTGCAGCGCAGTATTACTTACAACTACTCCACTGGTTCGCTGGTAAGTAATAACATTATCAATGCACTTCCCAATGCCGCAAGCAGCAGTTCAACGGCATCAACCTGGGGCATACGCATGAATAATGCATCAGCACATGTTGTAAGCTGGAACTCTATTTCAGGTGCTTCGTCCAGCACGCTTAACAATTACGGAATTATCATTGATAACTGTGGCTCGTCTGCCAACTCAGTGGCCTCAAATAATCTCACCAATCTCTATGGAGGCATTCAGGCGCAGGGCAATAATGGCACGGCCAATACTGGCTTGAAAGTTACCTGCAACACTTTCGTTTCCGGACTTACCTATCAGTTTGTTGTTTGCCCGCAGGTGGCAGGTTCGATAGCTAACCAAAGCTCGGGATGCAGTAAACCGGTAAGAAATAATTTCTGCACGGCAGCAGTCACCTACGGTCACGTATATTCTCCTTATGTGATGTTTGTTTACTATGCAGCTAACGGCACTGCACCAACCAACTACTCTACCAATCTCTCGCTGGTGAGTTGCGCTACAAGTGTAAACTGCCCGGTTCCGGATGGCAATGAAACAAGCCGTCTTGCCGAAGAAAATGAAGAGAGCATTTTAAACAGTCATGCCAGCAGCAGTCCCGAATTCATTATCGAAAATCAGATCAATACGGGTGTGTTTGATGTTGCCTCACGCAGCATTGCCGCTTACCCCAACAGCATCGGAAGGGCATACTATGAAGTTGCTCTGAACATTGCCCGCCGGGGTGGCAACTGGTTTCTGATGAACGAAAATGAACAACGCGTGCTTGAAGCAGTTGCAGCTTCTGATGTACCGCAACAACTGGCCGCTCAAACGGTTCTGCATTTTGTAAACGGCACTGAATTTGAAAAACCGGTTGAGCGGATTTCAGAAGAAGCCAACTTATTTGCAGATACCGAAGCCGATGCACTGCTCGAAAACCAGCCGAATCCGTTTACCGATTTTACAGTTGTTCACTGCAAGGTAAATGACAATGCCCAAAATGCGCAGTTGGTTATTACCAATACGCTCGGCGAAGTTATTTCACGCCATCAGCTTACTCCGGGTGTAAATATGGTAACCATAACAAACGATAAAATGGTTAGCGGTATTTACCTCTGCACGCTCACTGTTGACGGAAAAACGATTGCAACACGAAAAATGCTGAGCGTTTCTAAATAAACGATTCGTATGCTGAAGTCATATCCGACTTCATTGCAAATAACTTAATGAAACAGGCAGGTCAGAAAAACTACCTGCCTGTTTCATTTTCGCAGCAAAGGCTTACATTTACTTTATCAGAACTTATACCACCATGAAAAAACTAGTTTACACAGCAGCTGTTCTTGCATTTGCAACACTTGCCTCCTGCGGAGGAAATTCAGAAAATAAAGTCTCATCCAATGATCCCAACCGTCCGCTTTCGCCCTATGAAATAGAGCAGAAGATGAAAGACAGTCTGGCTAAACTTCCCCCGGCACGCATCAGTTTTGAGCAGGCAATTGCGGATACGCTTGAGTTGAATCACAATGTAATTATTGAAGGTTACTTTCAACTCCCGCAACTTTCATCGACCAGCGACCGCGGACAGAGCATGAACTTTTATGGCCGCCGGAACCAATCGCACGGACATGATATTTACTGCACCGTTCCCACAGGCAACGGTAAAAACAGAATGAAATCACTGCCTGACAACTACAAAATATCTGATGTAGTAATTACCGATAAAAACGGGAAAACATTTAGCATTAACGAACGTGTTAAAATCACCGGCAGCATGTATGCTTCAAAAGACTACAGCGACCCGAAGAAACATACCACCTACCTGCAGGTTACCGAAATCGAAAAAATTGATGAGGCGGCACTTGATTATTCCGGATTTGCCTGGCCCGAACTTACCGAAGAGGCATCCAAGAAAGAAGAAAATTACGACAAAGAATATTACCTCGAAGGAAAACTCAGTGCGCCTATGTTTGTGCTTACCGGAAGTGAAATGACTATTGATCTGACCAACACCAAAGGCGTAAAATTTACAGTTAAACTTGTACGCGGTTCAGGCAACAGTCAAATGGAAGATCTCCCCGAAGACTGGTCGCAGAGCGATGTAAAAATTCGCAACAACAAAGGCGAACTCATTTCACTGAAAAAAAATGTACGCGTTTATGGCGTGCTCAAGCTCGACGGGCTGCATATTGAAGAAGTAGTTTCGTTATAGTCAAACGTCAACTCATTTCAGCCCTGAAAACAGATTGTGTTCAGGGCTGTTTTTTTTTTACACTTACCGATGCGTTATATACTGTTGTTTTTCCTTCAGCTTTTTACGCTTACTGCATTCGCCCAGCGCGACAGCTCTGAAATACAGAGAGCGTATTGGGAAACCGACTTTTCGCTTTTGCTGGGCTACAACCTCGGACACTATCATTTTCCGGAAATTGGTTTAGCAGTCAATAAGCGAGGCATTAACGGACATCACCCGTTTGCACACGCCGTTTACACGTCCTGCGAAATCAGAGCTGGTGCCGGTAAACCGGTGATCGGCCCTAAAATTGGAGCGTGGATCGGGGGTGGTGCTGCAGGTATGGCTATTGGCATTGCAGCTGTTGGCTATACCGATTTTGATGCATTCACCTTGCGGCTCCGTCCCGAAATCGGCTTGGGGTTCGGTCTTTTTAAGGTGACTTATGGCTACAACATACCGCTCAGCAATGCTGATTTTATGCGTGTAAACCGGCATCAGGTTTCGGCAGCTGTGCTTGTTCCCCTCCATGTACGTAAATGAATAGGGCTTAACTGATTGTTACAGCACTTACCTTTGTGCTATGAAACCAACGTTTCAGTTAAAAATTCCGGCGTTGCTCTATGCCTCCCGCATCTTGCTCGGCTGTCTTATTACGTGGTGGTCACTTTTCTATCTCACCGATACTAAAAAAATCTGGGCTATTATTTCGGTCATCATTGTTTCCGAGCCAGATTTTACGAGCATCCGCCAGAGCATGGTTTCCCGCATCATCAACACCATAACCGGCTGTGCGCTCGGCTTAATTTTCATTGCCCTTTTCGGACTTAATTTCTGGTCTATGATTGGTGCCGTTGGCGCATCGGTACTGGTGGCAGTTTCGTTTCCCAATTACCCTTCCAGCTGGAAATTAGCGCCGGTAACGGTTATCATCATCATGATGCCTGTGCTTCCCGATAATTACAACTGGGATGATTCGCTGCTCACTGCACTTCTGCGCACAGGTGAAGTACTTTACGGAAGCTTTGTAGCTTTTGCACTGGGGTGGTTGTTTACCGAGTTTTTCAAGAAACGGTTTCCGCTGTTTGAGAGTGATGGGAAACCTGATCACGAGTGATTACTGAGGAGCGAACCAACTGCAAACTTCAAAGCTTCGAGGTCTTCAAAACCAAACCTTCGAAGTTTTCAAAACCAAACCTTCGAGGTTTTCGAAACCTCGAAGGTTTGGTTTTGCGGCTACTGTGTTTCCATTACAATGGAGCGAAGTCGAAATCCCGGCTAGAAATTCAACCTATTCTGCGCATTAAATCCCAAAAACAAAAAATCCCCCGCAAATTCTTTGCGGGGGATTCCAATTGAAAGTGGTTCGAGTCAGAATCGAACTGACGACACAAGGATTTTCAGTCCTTTGCTCTACCGACTGAGCTATCGAACCAGCTTTGTCGGGGCTGCAAATGTACACACAAAATTGATTTTGCAAAAAAATATCGTTTTTCTTGTCTAGATAATTCTCTAACAGGCTGTTAAAATCGCCTTTTCTTTGTTTTGCCTTGTAAATCATGTTAAAATACAGCACAAAGCAGCGGGTGTGTTTACCTTTGCCCCCTAAACTCCGGTTTTCTGCATGTCCTGGAACCTTATTCTCGACTTCGGCAATACGCATTTAAAGGCCAGCCTGTTCTTTGGTGGTGAACTGAAAGAGCATCATACACTTGATGCTCCCACCGCCGAGGCTGTGCTTGAAATTGCGGGCGGAAAGCCTGTAGCCGCAGGCTTACTAGCCTCAGTGCGTATCGACGATGCGGGGCTGGAACAAACACTTTCCGAATTTTTCCCCGTACACCGGCTCGGGCCGGGTTCCGAATTGCCGCTGCAAAATCGTTACGCCACACCCGAAACATTGGGGTACGACCGCATTGCGGCATCGTGTGCGGCGGGGCAACTTTTTGCGGGGCGCCCCGTCTTGGCCATTGTGGCAGGAACCTGCATAACATACAACTTCACCACCGCCCGGGGCGAGTTTCTGGGCGGCGCCATTTCGCCCGGCATACACATGCGCCTGCGGTCGATGCACGAATACACCCAAAAACTGCCGTTGGTTACCCCCGAAGGCGAAACAACCTTCCCGGCAAATTCGACCGAAACCGCCCTGCGCACCGGAGCTGTGCACGGAGCACGCGCCGAAATTACCGCCCTGTTTGAAGAACTCCGCACCACTTACCCCGATCTGGCAGCCATAATTGGCGGCGGCGATGCCGTGCTTTTGGCAAACGGGCTGAAAAATGACATCTTTGCACGCCCGTTTCTGGTTCAGGAAGGGCTCAACCGCATACTTGAGTATCATGCATCCAAACTTCCGCGCTGAGCGCACATTGCTTTTTTGCTTTTTTGCTATTCTGCTTTCTGGCATCACACTCCGGGCGCAAGCTCCCGCTGCACTGCAAACAGTGTCGCCCTATTCGCGTTTTGGTTTGGGTGAAATAAATAATATGTCGGGCCCTGTAAATCAGGGCTTGGGCGGCGGCGGTATCGGTCTGCGCAACGACTCGCTGTTGCCGCTGTATATCAACCACGCCAATCCGGCTTCGCTTACCGCAATGCCGGTAACTACCTACGAAATTTCGCTGGTGTCAAACACTGTGCAGCTGCAGAATGCTACATCAACCGGCGTTTTCAACCGTACCTCGCTCGGACAAATGACGCTGGCTTTTCCGGTTACCTCATGGTGGGGTGCATCAATCGGGTTTTCGCCTTATTCCACGGTTGGCTACAATGTGGTGAATTCGGTTGCCGATCCCAATATCGGAACTGTCACTTACAAGTATCAGGGATCGGGTGGTGTAAATCAGGTTTATACCTCACAAGCCATTCGTCCGTTTGCCGGCCTGAGCAAAAACTACAGGCTTTCAGATAAGTACGAGCTGCAGCGCCGCGCCGGAGATACCACAGCCATGAAAACAAAAATGGCGCGCCTCAATGCCTTGGGTAATATTTCACTTGGTGTACAAGTTTCTTATCTGTTTGGCGCAACCAACAATATTCGCCGCGATGAGTTCCCGGATTCGCTGTTTACTTACAATTCAAAAGTAAACCGCAACATTCTTTTCCGCGATGTGTACGCAACCTTTGGCCTGCAATACGGCTTTACCGTTCGCAAAGCGCTGAATCCTATTTATGAGAGTCTTCCCGACTCGGCAGTTACCGGAAAATCGATATTCAAAAATTCGTTTGAATACATCAGCGGCGGCAAAACGCAAACAGCACCGTTGTTTGTTCGGCGAAATGGCATCAAGGGCTCAGTAGGTTTTGTATTTGCACCGGCAACCGAAATTACAGTAAGCTACCAATTGCTCGCCGAGCGTTATAAGATTTCGGGCAACGTTGACCAAATTCTCGACACCATTGTTTTCGACAACGGCGTTCCCGGCCGCGTAAATATGCCGCCGATGTTTGGAGCCGGCTTTGCGCTGAAACGTGATTACCGCTGGCTGTTTCAGGCCGATGTAATGGCACAGCAATGGGCACAGCTCACCATTTTGGGGGTAAATCCCGGCATGCGCAATAGTTTGCGGGCTACAGCAGGCTTTCAGTTTCAGCCTAAGGCTGCCGGACGCGGCAGTTTCTTTTCGGCTGTGCAGTATCGCCTTGGCGCACGTTATCATCAAACATCACTGGTGTTTGACAATACCGGCTTGAATGAAATGGCTGTAAACATTGGCATGGCATTTCCGCTGCCTTACCGCACGCGCCTCGGCGAACCGGTTTCGCGGGTTAGCCTTGCATTGGAAGCCGGACAGCGCGGCACAACCTCAAATAATCTTGTAAAAGAATCATTCTTCCGTGTTTCGCTTGGTGTAACCATTAATGATAAATGGTTTAACCGTTACCGTTTCGACTAATGCGTTGTACAGCAGTATTTCTTTTGGTCTTGATACTTACAGCCTGCGAAAATGATTTGCGGGAAGTAAAACGCTTAACCAAAAAAGATACACTGCCGCTGCAAACTGCCAAAACAGTAACCATGCTGTATTCCGACAGCGCAGCACTTAAAATAAAACTCACCGCTCCCCGCATCGACGAGTATGCCGGTTCTGATCCTTACACTGAAATGAAGGAAGGTATGAAGGTTGAGTTTTA
>CALRTD020000031.1:0-16393 GCA_943371015.1 Synechococcus sp. UW140
CAACAACTTATTTTTTGCCTTTAGCGGCTTTTTTGTCATCGGCAGGAGCTGCTGTTGCAACGTTACGGGTGGTTTTGATGGTAACCACTGTAAGTGATGCAGAATCGAGCAGTGTCAGACCGTCGAGTTTCACTTCTCCGGCGCGGATAGACTGGCCGAGGTCGAGTGCTGTAATGTCGAGCAGAATTTCTCCCGGCATCTTGTCAATCGGTCCGCGAACCTTGATTTTGCGCATTTTCTTGGTGAGTTTGCCACCTGCTTTAACACCTGCCGAGTTACCGGTAAGTTTAACAGGCAAGCTCATGGTGACCGTTTTGCCATCACCAACTTCGAGGAAGTCGGCATGGAGGATACGGTCAGTAACGGGATGCAACTGAAGCTCTTTCAGAATTGCTTTGTGGGCAACACCGTCAATGGTAAGCTCAACAGTATGCACGTCCGGTGTGAAAACGAGGGGTTTGAATTCCGCGTTAGGAACCGAAAATGCAATCTGATCAGCACCACCATACAGTACGCACGGCACAAGATCCTGAACACGCAGCGCTTTAGCATCTTTTTTCCCTACGTTCGCACGACGCGAACCGCTCATAGCTACTGATTTCATTGGTTTTTGTGTTGGTATTGATTGATTAAAAATTCTAGATAATAAAGTGTGAACTGATTGACTCGTGATTCACGATGCGGTGAAACACATCAGAAAACATTTCAGCTACCGACAGCACTTTGATTTTGCTGCTTTCCTGGCGCAGCGGAATGGTATCGGTAACAATCAGTTCGGTGATTTTGGATTTCTCCAGGTTCTCGTAGGCTTTGCCCGAAAGCACCGGATGAGTGCAAAATGCACGTACACTCAGTGCTCCGCGTTCCATCATCATATCGGCTGCTTTGCAAAGCGTTCCGCCGGTATCAATAATGTCGTCGATGAGAACAATATTCCGGCCTTCGATTTCGCCGATTGCCGTCATGCTGTCAATTACATTGGCGCGTGAACGCTGTTTGTAACAGATAACAATGTCTGATTTAAGGTGCTTTGCATACGCATTTGCGCGCTTAGAACCGCCCATGTCGGGAGCGGCCATGGTCAAATGCTCAAGATTCAGGCTTTCGATGTACGGAATGAAAAGTGTAGAGGCATAAAGATGATCTACCGGAACATCAAAAAATCCCTGAATCTGATCGGCATGCAAATCCATGGTCATGATGCGGTGAACACCGGCTGTAGCCAGCATATCAGCCACTAATTTTGCGCCAATAGCCACACGCGGCTGATCTTTACGATCCTGACGGGCAAAACCGTAATACGGCATTACCGCAATAATTTCACTGGCAGAAGCGCGTTTTGCAGCATCAACCATGAGCAGCAACTCAAATAAATTATCAGTAGGCTGCATGGTCGATTGCACGATGAAAACTGTAGCACCGCGTACCGTTTCTTCATACGAAGATTGAAATTCGCCATCGCTGAAGCGCTGAAAAGTCGAATTCCCGAGCGGCTGCCCGTAAGATGCAGCCAACCGCTCCGCAAATGTCCGCGAAGCTGTACCTGCAAAAATTTTGACTAATGATGACACGCGCAATCGTTTTTAGGGCTGCAAATGTAGGCATAAACTGCAAATAAGACAAGTTTTTCAACAGGCTAAACCTAAAAAACGCAACAATGTAATGGTCTTTTAATCAGTGAGTTATAAATAATTCCACAACAGATTAGAGGAAAATGTTAACAAAGACTGAAAATAGTATATCTTTGGCAAAATCAATTATTCAATCAAATCAATGAAAACTGGAACAGTAAAATTCTTCAACGAAACAAAGGGATTCGGCTTCATCAAGTCTAATGAAGACGGAAAAGACATCTTTGTTCATGTTTCCGGGCTGAAAGAAGAAATTCGTCAGGACGACGAAGTTGTTTTCGAAGTTCAGGAAGGTCGTAAAGGCCCCAACGCAGTTAACGTTCGTCGTGCATAATTATTTGTCGAGATAGTTACCTGAAAAACCCGCTCCGCAAGAGCGGGTTTTTTATTTGTTGTTGATTTCACTACACTCAACCACCAAAAGTGTAGTGCTCCGGCGGTTGAGCCTGTTGAAACTGACGTTTCAACAGCAGCATTTAAAACGATGGCGTTACCAGCACTCTGTAGTTCAACCTAATTTTAAACGCACAGTCGGCTATATCCTCCGGAAGTTCCAGTTTTATTTTTCCTAAGCGTGTACTTGAAACGCTTGTCTCCCTGATCAACAGATCTTTCGTTCTTGTGCTGTAATAGCGAATGACAAAATCGGTATTTGGTTTCAGGTTATTGACGATAATTGTTCTCCCGGCTCTGTTTTCAGGAGCATCAATTTTGTCGTTATCGCGTGGCAGCGGCATCTGCTTTCCATGTCTGTCGCGGCAATCCTTACTCATGTTGCCCCACCAGTAACTTGTATTGTGTAGCCAGCCTGCTGCCTGTGTGCCTGCATCATCAGCGCACCAGAAAACTTCTAATCCGTTTTGAGTCTGCATTCCGGTTTCTGGCAGTGCCGACATATTTACATCCTTCAAAAAAGCAGCCAGAGGCGGGAAATTATTTATTCGATATGCATCGTTTTTCCATTGCCACCAGTTGAGTCCAGTCCCAAAACATCCTGAAAAACTGGTTGCCCACAGCGCGTTGTGATAGCTCACGTCATTGCACCACGAGTAGTCGTCGGGGTCAGCGCCGTTTATCATGCCCATCTCGCCAAACTGGCTGGGCTTATTGTATCTGCGCAGCGTACCGCGTTTTTCGCCAAACACACCGCTGCCGTTCACTATCCTATAGCGCCACTGATTATCAGCCAGATTATTTGTGTAATGGTGTATGCTTATCAGCTGCACTCCTTTTATATCATAGATAGTTCCGTAAGGCGGAGTGGCCAGCGATACTGTAATTAAATGATCGCGGTCGCTGAGTTCGTTTCGTATAAAATCAGCACTGCTGCTGATCCATGTTGAAAATAAATCCCGGCTTGCTTCAAAGTCTTTCCAGCTGTCCATTTCGCCGATAAGTTCGTACACGGCCAGATTAGGGCTGCTGCCGAAACGGGCATGGAAATAACGTATCAACTGTTGCTGCAGGTTAATTGCAGAATCGTTGCTGAGCAGTTCAAGATAGTTATTCAGATTTGCAGCGCGGCGTAAAGGATGTTTTTCCCAGTTCCATTCGTGCAGCCAGGGCACATTGTAGCCATAATGAAATTCGAAATTTACCTGAGCATAAATGCCGCGTTCTTCGCAAATGTGAATCATACTGTCGAGCGCGGCTGCATGATCTTGCCGGTAATTTCCTGCCGTTGTTCCTTCAAGCCCGCCGCACCACGGAGTGAGTACGATGCGTACGAAATTTCCGCCGCAGTCGGCCAGCAAGTTGAGGTAGTGGTACACATCTTCGTATCCGCCTAAATATACAGGCGGCGGTCCCGCGTGTCCTTTCAGGTTGGGCACATCAGCCCAGGCAATATTCTGCCCGATTGCAAAAAACGGAGTTCCGTCTGTAAACTGTAAATGCCGGTTATCGGGCGCAACGTTCAGCCAGCCGTGGCGTTCGGATTTTACGCAGTTGAGCCGGATGCTTGTTTGTACGGGAGCCGCCGGTTCGCCGGGAGCTGCTGTCAGCAGCTGCATAGTCCATTCGCCCGGTGCAGGCGGAGCAAACCTGATGCGCCATGGCCAATCGGAGGGCTTTGTATCGTAGCGGTTTTCAGCTCGGTTCACCACAGGCTGCTCAAACCAAAAGGCTTGTACTGTATCGCGCAGATTGCCGCAAGTAAATACCGCCCGCAGGTTCATATTATAAATGCTGTACGGACTTTTTCCGCCCGGCTCACCGGCAACAAACATCCGGAACCGGCGGTCGGCAGCGGGAATGCGCACACCAATTTCGGCAGTTCGCCACTGCTGTACAGTTTGAGCGCTGATATGCCCGGTTTCAAAAAGCTCCTGAGCGCACAGTGTTGCCGGGGTGGCCAGCAAAAAGCAAAACAAAAATTTTAACATCACCTCAAATTTGGCAATTTTGATCCGCCCGGCAACAAGCCGCCCGGTAGTTTGTTATTGAATATATGCCACGCGTTAAGAAAGCTCCCGAAGAAGAAAGCGGCATTGTAGCCCGGTTTCTCAAATTGCATCCGGTAAGTACAGCCGTCCGGTTTTTACTGGGCGGTATTACTGTACTGTTCCTCACACTCATGGTGCTGTTTGCGCTCTACAAGCCGGGCGAGTACCTGAGCGGACAGCCCTTCCCGAAATGGTTTTTCTTCAGCACCGCACTGATCCTGCTCAGCAGCTACACCATAGACCGTGCCCGCCGCGCCTTTGTAAAAGACGATGGCACAGTGCTGCTCAACTTTTTGCTGATTACACTTGCGCTGGGTACAGCGTTCAGCATCACACAGTTTTTAGGCTGGCAGCAGCTCTGGAATGCAAAACTCACCCTCTACGGCGTTCCCGAAAGCCCCCGCAACGCAATCAGTACACTTCGCTCAACTCCGGGAGCCGCATTCCTGTTCATCATATCAGGTTTGCACATTCTGCACCTGACCGGCGGACTCATTTACTTGTTCATCAGCATGTTTCGCGTTGTCAACCACCGCAGCGATCAGGTAAAAAGTTTGCTTTACTTCTCCAGTCCGTTGGAGCGCGCCCGTATTTCATCATTGGCGCTTTACTGGCATTTTTTGGATATCCTCTGGGTGCTTTTATTCCTTTATTTTCTCTGGTTTTTTGTCTGATCGTTTGAAAACAGTATTTTCGCAACCCGGTTTAAGTACATCAATACAAAATCGGTAATGCCCTGATGGCGGAATTGGTAGACGCGATGGTCTCAAACACCATTGTCTTCACTGACATGCCGGTTCGAGTCCGGCTCGGGGTACCAAGTCGGAATAACTGATGTTCAAATCAGGGATTCCGACTTTTTTGTTTCCCAAACTCTGTGATAATTGGGCGATTGTGAGAAGAGCAGGATCAATTTGCTTGGTTCGACACTCGTCAGTTTTTTTCGAATACGAAATTCCCTCCGGAAACATCAAATATTGCAACTGCACTTTTTCGTAGTACCCCGCAGAAGCCCAATAAACACTGATGTTTCGCGCAAAATTTGTAAGATTTTTTACCGCAATTTCGAGGTTCGACACCGTCTGTGCCGAAGTTTGCAATTCTTTCTCGATTCCGGCCTTTTCCTCTTTCAATTTTACCTGAAATTTGGCGTATTGTTCGGCTGAAATTTCCTCCATTACGAAGCGTTCTTCCAAGCGATCCAGTTTCACCTGAACCTCCGAAATGCGCCTTCTTAAAATGCTTGCTTCGTTCTCCTTTTCCGCGTTCAATTTGCGGTAAATTCCTTTGAATTCTTCCCCAATAAGTTCTTCCCATTGGTCGCTTGAAATTGCGAATCCTTCGAGGACATTTTTGAAACGCTCGTGCAGCTTTTTTGCGCTTACATTATTGCCACATCCTTTAGTCCGGCATTTGTAATACCACAAATTTTTCTTCTTTACTATATACCCCGGTACTCGGCAACCGCAATGATCACAGCGTAAGAAATTCTTCAGCGGAATGGCTTCGTTTTCCATTTTGCATTTGTAACCACCGGAGCGATCCTTGGTCATGATGCCATGCACCTGAAGAAATAATTCTTTAGATATAAGTGGTGGATGCGTTCCCTGAACAACTTTACCTTCTAAAGCATTATGCGACATTAACCCGCAATAAAAAGGATTATGCAACGCGTGTGATAAAGTTTGCTTTGGAATTTTTGCTCCAAGCTTCGCCATGCGTTCCATAATTTCAGTTGAGGTTACGCCTTCTGCTTTCCATTCAAACGCCTTCCGCAAAATTTCTCCTTTCTTATTGATGGTCATGATGCGCTTATTATTTACGCGCACACTATCATAACCCCAAGGAGTTGCTTGAATCCATTCTCCGCGCAATAATGCTTCTCGCGTTCCTGCAATACATTTTTCTCTACGCACCTGATTATCGTATTCAGAAAATATGAACTGGATGTTTTGTTGCAAACTTCCACTCGCACTTTCTGAATCCGTAGGTTGCGTTACTGCAACGATATGAATTCCTTGATTCCGAAGTTGCTCCTTTATATAAATAGCATTTGCTCCGGATCGGGAAAATCGATCAACGCTGTAAACTATGATATATGAAATCTTCTCTTTACTCTTCTTCACGAAGGAAAGCATCCGGTTGAATTCTTTACGTTCATCATTTTTCGCGCTTTCATACGTTCCTCCAAACTCCCCCAAGATGGAAAACTTATTTTTTTCTGCGAAGTTGATACACGCTTTTTTCTGAGTCGTAAGACTCATGTTGTTGTCTGCTTGTTCCTTTGTTGAAACGCGAGTGTAGATAACACAATTTCCAGTTCGCGCTGTTTTTACTAATTCTCCTTTCCCAAATCGATTAAAAATTTCTAATTCGCTCATGCTGCTTTTTTGGTTTCCGTTTTTTCAGGATGAAGCGGAAAAATATTTCCTTCTTCTTTTACAGGAAATTCAGCCAATGACATTTCGCGCGCAATCGTGATGTAAAAAAGTCGTGTGATCTTTCTTACAGTTGAAGCGATCTGCTCCGCTAATTCATCCGGCATGTTTTCCCAACCTTTCATTTGTTTTACTTTCTCTTTTGTCGTGATGGGTTTTTCTTCCATTTTGTAAGTGGTTTTTTACCCGCCCGCTCTTGGCTTTAAGTTCATCAATTACTGTGCAATACGCACCCGTTTTCCAATGGTAAATCATTGAAATAGAGCCAAAAACGGCAGATTTATTTGTAAATAGGACTTGCTTGTTTCAGAACAAAATCACATACGGAGCCAAAATCCCCCGATTTCAGGCCAGTACAAGGCTTTTACCCTGAATACGGCACAAACCTATACCAAGGGCTTTTTATGCTTTCCAGTAAATGTTTTTAGATGCCAATCACTGCGGATTTTTGTTGGCTATTGTCGTGAAATGTCAGATTAGAATTTCAGCGAGGGGATGTGAATGCAATGCAATAGGAATGCGATAGCGATTTGATAGGAATGCAATACGATGTGATGTTAATGCGAATGAATGTGCAAACCAAATGATCTATATAATTCCAAAGATGGTTTTGAACAGCATTTATTATTAGATAATTGATTTTCAACCTTACTTCCACCAATAACTTTAATGCGATTCAGAATTTCTTCGAAATTGTATGGTTAAATTAGCTGCATGAAGCTATTGATTGTTGAAGACGAGATTGATCTTGCCAAAGATATTGCCCAATATTTATCCAACGAAAAGTACGTTTGTGATATCGCAAGCACTTATTCTGACGCAATTGATAAAGTAACTTCGTTCACATATGATTGCGTGTTGCTTGATTTGATGCTACCAGGCGGAGATGGATTGTCGGTTCTTGAAGAATTGAAAAAACAGAATAACCAAGATGGTGTAATTATTATTTCTGCAAAAAATGCCATTGAAGACAAGGTTAAAGGCCTTCAAATTGGGGCAGACGATTACTTGGCAAAACCATTCCATTTGTCTGAACTTTCAGCAAGAGTGCATTCAATCATTCGCAGAAAACAATTTAATAATAGCAATGTAGTGCAAGCAAACGAACTTACGATTGATCTTCTTGCAAAGACCGTAACCGTTGACAAAAATCAAATCCCGGTTACTAAAAAGGAATTGGATTTACTGCTATTCTTTATCGGCAACAAAAATCGTGTTATTTCTAAGAGTGCTTTGGCAGAGCATCTATCAGGAGATATTGCGGACATGTTGGAAAATCATGATTTTGTTTACGCGCACATAAAAAATTTGAAGAAGAAATTACAGGATTCGGGATGTGATCAGTATTTAAAAACAGTTTATGGAATGGGATATAAATGGGAAATGTAATGAAGAAACTACTCAATAAAACTATTAAACCATTTATTCTCTTCTCCATCATTATTTTGGCGATCAGTATCCCTGTTTATTTTCTCATTATTAACGGCATTTGGCAGGAGGAATTGGATGAACATCATTTTACTACAAGAAATAAAATTGAAAAGGAATTAAATTCGCTCTCTGATACCATTGATATTAATGAAACAGTAAAACAATTCAATCGGCTTAGTCTTGGCAGCAAGATCACAGCACCTGCTCAAGATTTATACGTAAAAGACAGTGTTTACTCTCATAATCGATACGACCCTTATTATGGTGAGGTAGAGCAATTCCGCGTTCTATCTTCAACAATTAAAATTCATAATCAACCATACAAGTTTACCATCGAAACTAATATTGAGGAGTCCGAAGAAACGGTGATGGCAATTTCACTTGTAACTTTGTCATTTTTGATTCTCTTAATCGGAGGTATTTATTACATCAACCGAATCTTATCAAAAAGAGTTTGGAGACCATTCTATAAAACCCTAAACAATTTAAAATCTTTTGATCTTGCAGATGAAGCTTCGATCAATTTTGAAAAGACAGATATTGTGGAATTTGAAGAATTAAATACGGCAATCACTAAATTGATAAATCAAAACATTTTGGTTTACCAACAACAGAAAGAGTTTACCGAAAATGCCTCTCATGAACTTCAGACCCCTTTAGCCATATTAAAATCGAAAATTGATGTGTTGCTTCAAGACAACAGTCTCAACGAGGAACAAATGGAAAAGATTGCCGCACTTAACCTTCCACTTGCCCGTGCCTCCAGAATCAATAAAAACCTTTTGCTACTTGCTAAAACAGAAAATCAGAAATTACTTGAGAATTCTGAACCGATTGATTTATGCCAATTGATTGAAGATTCCGTTGGATTTCTGAATGAATCAATTCTTGCAAAGAATATCCAAATCGAAACGGAATATTTGAATAAACCAACCATTTCAGCGAATCGAAACCTTCTCGAAATGTTGATTCTTAATCTGCTGTTAAATGCAACGAAGCATAATTTGAGCGGAGGGAAAATATATATACAGGTTTCACATGATTCGCTTACGATAGCCAATTCAGGAACAGACTCACTAAACACAGAGTCTCTGTTTAAAAGATTTGTTTCCTCCTCTAAAACAACCGGAGGTAGTGGGTTAGGTCTTGCAATTGTGAAGGAAATTTGTCAGCGATACAATTGGCGAGTTTCCTATGAATTTCGAGAAAAGAACCATGTTTTCTTAATTCAGTTTTAAAATTCAAAATTAATTCTAAATCGATATTCACCTTTGGATTAAATAAAATCTTAAATACTATGAAATCAAAAATGTTTATTGTTTTGGCAATTGCTTTTTCTTCCTGTGGTGCAGAAGCTCAGGACATGAAAAGTGCTGACGTTCCTGTTGCAGTTAAATCGGCATTCGAAAAACTTTATCCCAATGTCACAGATGTTGATTGGGAAAAGGAGGATGCAAACTATGAGGCAGGATTTGAAGTAAATAAAAATGAAACATCGGTCGTGTTTGATGCAAATGGAAATTTACTTGAAACGGAAGTAGAGATCAAAACGAGCGAATTGCCACAGGGTGTAACCGACTATGTTGCGAAAAATCATGCAGGGGCTAAAATAACCGAAGCTGCAAAAATTACCGCTGCCGATGGAACCGTTACGTTTGAAGCCGAGATTGGGAAAAGTGATCTGATTTTTGATGCGACCGGAAAATTCATCAAGGAGGTAAAAGAAACAGAAGAGGACGATTAGAAATTAGTGGTTGATTTAGCTTAGTTATTTGTCTTTATGAAGGTAGTCCTGTCATTTTTTTTATTGATTCTTACTTCCGCGGCATTTTCGCAGAATATTACCATATCCGGTGAAATCCGGGATAGCGTTACACAAACTCCGTTGCCCTATGTAAATGTTGTACTCAAGCAACAAAAGGATAGTTCATTTGTGACCGGAGGTATTACGAATGATGTGGGGATATTTACTTTGACAAGTGTTTCTCCAGGATTGTATTTAATGGAGGTTTCATTTGTTGGATACAAGAAAACTACAACAGAAATTGTTGTGGGGTCATTGAGCGAATTTCTTGATTTGGGAAAGTTTTATCTTCCCGAATCAAATACAGCGCTTGGTGAGGTTGTGATAACAGCGCATCAGGATGAGGTGAACAGTAAAATGGATAAAAAAACATTTTCTGTTGAAGAAAGCGTGACTCAAAGTGGAGGAACTATTTTGGATGTATTGAAAACACTTCCCGGTGTTACCGTTTCTGCTGATGGGAAAGTTCAACTTCGAGGCAGCGATAAAGTAGTTATTTTAATTGATGGAAAGCAAACCGCGCTCACTGGTTTTGGCAATCAAACCGGTTTAGATAATATTCCTGCATCTGCTATTGAACGTATTGAAATAATAAACAACCCATCTTCCAAATACGATGCAAATGGTAATGGTGGAATCATTAATATTATTCTTAAAAAAGAAAGCAGCGATGGGTTTAATGGAAAGGTTGGATTAGCGACCGGATTAGGCTCACTTTGGATCAAACGCGATAACTTACCCACTATTAGACCGCAATATCAATACACGCCAAAAATCAATCCATCCTTGTCGCTGAATTATCGGAAAAACAAATTCAACATTTTCTTTCAGGGCGATTATTTGTACACTCAAACGCTTAATAAAAATGAATTTGTAGAACGAATTTATGACAACGGAGACACCATTAATCAGCAAACAAAGAGAAATCGGAATACTGGTTTACTTACCACCAAAGCGGGGATTGACTATTATTTTAACGACAACAACTCTTTTACATTTTCAACACTCTTCAGTAGTGAACGAATAATTGACAGAGGTGATGAGCCCTTTTTTAATGGGAGTTTAAATGAACGGTTGCGCCTATGGGAATTTTTAGAGGATGAACTGAAAACCACCGTTACTGCTTCATTTCAATATCAACATAAATTCAAACAACCGGGACGAATACTAAACGTGGGATTTAACTATACCTTTCACAGAGAAGATGAGAAATATTTTTTCACCAATATCATGCCCACTTTTACAGGATATGATTCATTCAAATTACTTTCTGACGAGCATGTAGGAGATTTCAACATCGATTATTTAAGGCCATTAAAGTACGGGCGTTTTGAAACAGGGCTGAAACTTAGAAAGCGGTATATCCCTACAAATATGCAGTTCTTTCCTGGACTCAATTCACCTTTAGACACAAATGCAGGAGGCTGGGCTAATTACAATGAAATAATTCCTGCTTTATACGGTAGCTACATTTTTGAGAATAAAAAAATTGAACTTGAAGCCGGATTGAGAGTGGAATACGTCAACCTTCAATACATCGTTAATCCCAACCATAGCACATATCAAAGCGATGGTTACGATTATATTCAACCCTTTCCAAACGCACGGTTTACATTCAAACTAAGCGACAAAAACAGACTTTCTATTTTCTACAACAGGAGAGTTGACAGACCTAATGAAATTGACATAAGAATTTTTCCAAAGTATGACGATGCCGAAATTATCAAAGTCGGAAATCCTGCGTTACGTCCGCAGTTCACCAACTCGTTTGAAATAGGATTTAAAACAAGTTGGGAAAAAGGCTATTTCTATTCAGCAGCATATCATAAGATGATGGATGCGACCATAACACGAATTTCAAGCATAACCCCAAATAGCAATTTGATTTATACAATTTTTCAAAATATTGGGCGCAGTTATACTACCGGAATAGAAATCCTTGTTTCTCAAAAACTGGGGAGCATAGCAACTTTAAATTTCAATTTGAACGCTTATCAGAACACCATTAATGCTTTTACAGTCGAAAACCTATATCCGGTTCCAAACACTTTTACTGCGGAACGGGAACAGATCTTGTCGGGGAACGCCAAATTCAACGGAACTTTTCATCTTCCCAAGAAGTTTGATGTTCAGCTAACCGCTATCTATATTGCTCCTGACATTATTCCTCAAGGAAGAATTGGAGCCCGATTTTCATTAGATATAGGGGTTAAAAAGTCAATTCAAAAAGGCAAAGGCGAACTATTTCTGAACGCGTCAGATATTGCTAATACTCTGCGCATTGAGCGCGAGATACAAGGTGTTGGCTTCAAATACACAAGTACCGATTATTTTGAAACTCAGGTCATCCGAATTGGGTATAGTTTTAGATTTTAGGAAAACGGACTGTTCCGTCAAAAATTAATAGCCTGCTTTAAGCGGGCTATTTTATTTTACAGAAAATCAATAGTTTAATCAAAAAAGTAAACCCGTTGAAAAATAATTCTGTAAATTTTTAGTTCGTATTTTATAATTTTAATACATTTGCTTCGATCAAAGGTGAAAAAGAAATGTTAACGACAGTAATGACAAAAGTGAACCCTGAAATGATTGTGTTAGCGCGTGAATCTCGCGGGCTTTCGCAACGTGATTTAGCTGACCGATTGGGAATCTCTCCCGCGCTTTTATGTCAATTAGAACAAAGCAACCGCTCCCTGACTGATGATATGATTGAGAAACTGGAAAAGGAATTGAACTATCCTCACGGTTTCTTTGGACAAGAAGGAGAAGCGTATTTGACTTCCACGATCAATTTCAGAAAACGTGTAAGTGTTCCAAAGAATATCATAGCATCTATTGAGGCGAACATTCAGGTTTACAGATTGAATATTGAAATGCTGCTTCAAAAAGTTAAAGTGACCAAACCAGAAATTCCTCATTTTGATTTAGAGAAGTTAGGTTCAGTCCAGGAGGCAGCGATTAAATTACGTAAGCAATGGAAAGTTCCCGTGGGCGCGATTAATAACATGACTTCATTACTTGAGTCGTTTGGAATTATTACTGTAGCGATTGATTTTGGAACGGAACGAGTAGATAGTAGAATTGTATTGACGCATTCCGGTTATCCAATTATTGTTTATAATAAATCATTGTTGGGAGATCGCCAACGATTTACACTCGCATACGAATTAGGTCACTTGGTTCTCCATTCAAGTCTTTCAGATTTTGGTGACCGGGACATTGATCACGAAGCCAATTTATTTGCTGCTGAATTTTTGATGCCCGCGAATGATATCCGTCCGGATTTCAAAGATGGATTAACCATTCAAAAGTTGGCAGACTTGAAAAAGAAATGGAAAGTTTCGATGCAAGCATTATTGTATCGCGCGCACGATTTAGAGGATTTATCATACAACCAACGTACTTATTTATTACAGCAATTTAATCAGATGAAAATCAGGAGACGTGAACCGCCTGAACTGGATATAAAAATAGAACAACCAAAATTGCTGCGCGATATGCTTACTAAATACCGCAATGCACTAAAGATTACAGTAAATGAATTAGCAGATATATTTCATATGACGGAGAAAGAGTTTATGATACGATATACGATGTAGAACAGTTTAATATTTTGTAAGATGACGATGAAGACAGAAAGCACGCGAATCCAATTGAAGCCCTATTCCATTACGGAATTAGCACGCATTTATGGTGTTGATCCACGCACCTTGAAGAAGTGGTTAGTTCCTTTTGAAAAAGAATTAGGAGAAAAGCAAGGACGCTTTTATCAAATACCACAAGTGAAAGTGATTTTTGATAAGCTGAGTCTTCCAACTAATATTACAATTGCAGCCTAACCTGAAATTACAAAATGAAACTAAACATATTTAACCCAAAACAGGCTCTGAATAAAGCTTACTTAAAAGAAAAAGTAGGCAGGGAAAATATTGAACTGTTCAAAAAGAATCTATCAAAACTCATTGGTAAAATTGATGAACAGGAAAGCGAAGAGCATTTAAAAAATGTGATTTCTGAATTCCTGAAGGATACGTGGTACAAAGAAACTAATGAAATTAATACCAAGGACAGGAAAGATTTAGTAATTCATACAGGTAAAACGACCAAAGAACCAGTAGGGGTTATCCTTGAGGTTAAAAAACCCTCGAATAAGAGCGAGATGATGACCGAGGCAAAGCCAAACGCCAAAGCATTACATGAACTTATTCTTTATTATCTACGTGAAAGAGTTGAACACAATAACATTGACATAAAATATTTGGTTATCACCAATATTTACGAGTGGTTCATCATTGATGAAGTTTGGTTTGAAAAAAATGTTTTCAGAAATACGAAACTTAAAAAAGATTTTGAAAATTGGAAGCTTAGTGGCAACGATACAAAATTCTTTTATGACAGTATTGCAAAGCCCTTCATGGAATCCGTTACTGAAAAACTGGATTGCACCTATTTTGATTTAAGAGCATTTGAAAAAGTAATCACCAATGATGATAAAAAGGACGACAATAAATTAATCGCCCTATACAAATTATTATCTCCGGTGCATTTATTGAAACAGCCATTTGCCAATGACAGTAATTCACTCGATACAAAATTCTATTCTGAGTTATTGCACATTATCGGCCTTGAAGAGGTAAAGGATGGAGGAAAAAAATTAATTAAACGTAAGGAGAAACCTGATCCGGCTTCCATTTTGGAAAACACCATTATGAAGTTGGAGGATAAGGATAGCTTACGTGGGATTACAAATCTTTCAACCTATGGTGATAACAAGAAGGATCAATTGTTTAATGTTGCTCTTGAACTTTCAATTACGTGGATAAACAGAGTTTTATTTCTGAAATTACTCGAAGCCCAATTGTACAAATACCATAAGGGGAATGACGAATACGTTTTTCTTAATCACAAAACCATTCATGATTTTGATGAATTAAGTAATTTATTCTTTCAGGTACTTGCAGAAAGACAAAAGAATCGCAGAGAACATTTAAAAGAAAAGTTTAAACGTGTTCCATACCTCAACAGCTCATTGTTTGAAAGAACCGAATTAGAACGCCAAACATTTGATATAAGTGGCCTTGATAATCGCTTGGAATTAAAACTGATCTCAACAACTGTACTGAAAAACGAAAGCGGAAAAAAGAAAAGCGGTGAACTAACTACATTACAATACCTTTTTGATTTCTTGGATTCGTATGATTTTACCTCTGAGGGTACAGAAGAAATTCAGGAACAAAATAAAAATCTAATTAACGCCTCCGTTCTTGGTTTGATATTTGAGAAAATCAATGGATACAAAGATGGCTCCTTCTTTACACCGGGCTTTGTTACTATGTACATGTGTAAGGAAACTATTCGCAGGTCAGTAATTCAAAAATTCAATGAGAAATATAAAATCGATTGCGAAAACTTCGATGATTTAAAAAATTACGTTTCAAGTAAATTCAAAGCAAAAGATATTTTAGAGTTCAATTCAGTTATAAATGATTTGAAGATTTGTGACCCTGCTGTTGGTTCCGGTCACTTTTTGGTTTCTGCATTAAATGAAGTAATAGCTATCAAAGCTGAATTAGGTATTCTTGCTGATAAGGATGGCTTGAGATTAACTGGTTACGAAGTAAAAATTGAGAACGATGAATTAATCGTCACTTATAATGATGATACTGAAATTTTCGAGTATTCGGTTACTTCAAATTCCATTGCGAAAGAAACGCAGCGAGTTCAAAAAACACTATTTCACGAAAAGGAATCAATCATTGAAAACTGTTTGTTCGGAGTTGATATAAATCCAAATTCGGTTAAGATTTGCCGCTTACGATTGTGGATTGAGTTATTAAAAAACGCCTATTACACTGAAGAGAGCAAATTTACAGAATTAGAAACCCTACCAAATATTGATATTAACATCAAATGCGGAAATTCATTAATCAGTCGTTTTCCACTTGATGCGGATCTGAAAAGAGCATTAAAGGGTAAATGGAACATAGAAACCTATAAAATCGCGGTTCATTCCTACCATGAAGCAGAAAATAAGGAAGAGAAAAGAAAGCTTGAGGAATTGATTGATACAATTAAAAAGGACTTTCGAACAGAAATAGGGAGTAACGACCCCCGAAGAAAAAAATTGTCCAAGCTAAAGGAGGAATTATTCTTGAAAACAGTTTCACCGAAACTTGAGCTTGATGTGGAAATTAAAAAAGGCGGTAAAAAATTGGAAAAAGAGAAGATCAAAAAAATTACCGAGGATATCAACAAAATTGAACAAGAACTGAAAGATATTGAGAGTAATAAAATTTATGACAACGCATTCGAATGGAGATTTGAGTTTCCTGAAGTCTTGGATACTGATGGCAACTTTAAAGGTTTTGATGTCATAGTTGGAAATCCGCCTTATGGAGCAATTCTTAGCGCCAATCATAAAGACTTCGTAAAATTAAATTATCAAAGTTTTAAGGGCAATTTTGATATTTTCTTGTTCTTCATTGAGAAGGCGAATCAGCTTTTGAGGAAGGCCGGAATATTGTCTTTTATAACCCCGGATACTTGGTTATTAGTTCCACAATCGGTAGGTATTCGTCAGATTATATTAAATGAACAATCGATCAAACACATTGTCAGTTTTGATGACAATGTGTTTGATGAGGC
>CALRTD020000032.1:0-16391 GCA_943371015.1 Synechococcus sp. UW140
ACTTCTGAATTGAGATCGTTGATGATTTCAACTTCTGATTTTGGTTTCGCAAAGAATAATGCTCCACCGCCAAAAAATGGTTCACAATAAATCCTGTGTACAGGAATTAGTGGAAGCAGGTATTTTAATAATGCCTGCTTACCACCATAGTATGTAATTGGAGTTTTCATTCCTGATCTTTTCATTTAAGCTGCCGGAGCAGACGGAGGATTTTTGTCGTTATTGTCTTTATGAAGTGCCTTATAGATACTCTCTCCGAGCATCGCGCCAAAGAAACCGCTCATCATTACAATGGGAACGGCATCCTTATGAAAATGCTTGGCGTAGAAGTATCCGGCAAGCGATGACAAAAATGTTACGGTTGATACTAATCTTCTTTCGTCCATATTGTTTTTTACTGAATGAGTTGAGAGGTAATAAAAATGCCTGAGAGAATGGTTGCAAATCCAACCAACAGCCGGTTGGTGTTCCGGCTGCGGTTGATTTTCTTCTCTGCCTTCTGAAGATTCAAGTTTAAATCCTGTGCTTGCAAGAGTAATTTGTCGGTTTCAGATTTATAGTCTGTCAACAATGAATCACAATTGCTGAAGGCATTTTCTTTATTGACGACAAGTTGTTTTAATTGATTGATTTCCGAGTCGCAAATACTATCTCGAATGGATGCTTGCGCTATGTATTGCCTGCTTAAATTACTTAGTGAATCGAATGCAACAGAATCCTTACTCAAAGTTGAATCTGAATCGTAAAGCATAACATACTGTTCTATTTGACCGGATAGATCTCGCACCCTTGACCGGGAATAATCCAATCGTTTATCGGTGATCGAAATAACGGTTTGAAGGCTGTCGCTTTTCAGAACTAATGAATCAATGGTGTGCTGATAATTTGAATCCTTTTGTTTCAGGTATTCTTGGATTTGTTGCAGTTCATCCTTGGTTTTTTCATATCGGATGTCTCCATCGTTGCTTTCAGGACGGAAAAGCAAATACACGGTACTTGCAATACTCACAATTGAGTAAAGAATGAAAAGTGCGCGGTAGAGTTTATTCTTGAATTGGATCATTTTGGTTTTTTGTTTTAAAGGGGTTACTAACTGTTTTTTCGATGGAGTATCCGAAGCAGCCCGCTGCTATCAGCGACACAAATCCGTAGAACATGTATTCAGGACAGGTGAGTGAAAAGAACTGTTCAGAAATCCATGCGGTGAGGGTGGCCAACACGAAGATGGCCACCACCAACTCACGCAAGGAAAATGTTCCGGACTTGTCGCGCAGGATGGTCTTGATGAAATCCTGCATCTTGCTTAGAAGATTTTAGCAAGAGTTCTGCGCAACCATCCCTTGGGCGTACCATAAGAATTGTTGATCACCGTTACGCGAATGTTCGTGTAGTTTTTAGATTGTGGTGGTGTTGCCAATGAATGAAAGGCAGCATCCAGTAATCGGGTTGCATCGTTCATGATTGCATCCATCGGGTTTGGTTTGTTGGTGTTGTTTTTGTCGTTTTTCATTTTACTTTTTGTTTTGGTTTATTCTTTTGAGATGAGATGGTAGGCAAGCACTCCTGTTCCGAGGGTAAGTGTGCCAAGGGTGATTTTTCGAAGAGTTGCTCTTCGGACTGCGCGGTAATCGACAATCGTATATGTGAATCGGTTGCCGTATAGTTGTCGATGTTTCTCACACATTCCAATGAACTTTGCGAAATCCTCACCGTTGGCGAACACTTGACATCCGGCAGAAAACTCATCCACGTATCGGGTAGTTCCTTTTAGCATGGCGCGATGGATGTTAATGCCGAATATTCCTGTTACCTGAGTGCCGTTGAAAAAATCAAGAATTGCGTTCCGGTTGTAATCCCGATAAACTGTCACAGGTTTTCTTTGTGTCAGCGCGAGATATTTTCCTCGGTGCATTCCCAACTCATAGGCGTTGATGTATTGACCTTGCTTTATTATTGCAGTCCCCTGCGGATGCATTGGCGAGTTGAGCCAGTAGGTTCCGGGATCAGTAGTAGCAGGAAACACGTGGTACTCCCAATTGAGAAATCCTGTTTTATAGAATACATGGATTTCATCATCGAATTTGTTGGCGCGTGTCTGCTTTGATCGGATTCCCCAAATGTTCAATTCGTAGGGGCGGTCATAAATCTTATAGCCTTTTTGTCGGGCGATGGTTCTTATTTTCCCAAGCAAAGACATTAGTCATCTAATCCAATGTCCGGTGTATAATTCTTGAGCCACTGCTTTACATTGAAGTTCGGACAGGTCTTTCCCCCTTGATTGGTAAATTCACCATGACCTTTTACTTCAGCGTTTGGATATCGCTCCAGTAACTCCACGATCTTATCGAACATGGCATTTTCCTGTGCGCGGGTTCTTGTGTCTCCACCTTTACCTTCCTTGGTTTTACCACCGATGTAACAAACGTTGATACAGTTTTCGTTGAAACCAAGAACACCGTTTGAAACTTTGTTTTCATCAAGCAGTTTTACAACGTCTCCGTTTGCTTTGATGATGTAGTGGTATCCCGGATTTTTCCATCCGCGTTTTTCTCTCCAGTATTTCAAAATTGCTTCAACAGTTGCCGATGGAAGCGTATCGGTGCAATGAATTGCGATGTATTTAATGTTTCTCATATCTTTTTACGGTTGATGATTTGACAATTAGTTTTCGGTTTTTCTCCAACATTCGAATCAGAGTTAGTCCGTTCTTTTCTTTGATTTTACTTCCCACAACCATGTCCTTCGGCACTTTCACTTTCACCATGTATTTGGGATCGTATAGTTCAGTGGGCTCGATTGTGATTAGAAGTGGTTCTTCAATTCCGGAGAAGAAGTTGAAGTTTGTCGGTACTGACCATTTGCTTCCGTCATATTTCAATCCCATGCGTAAGAATTGCGCTCGAATAGATTCCTGCTGAGAGGAAGAAGTGAATGTGTCAAGCATTCCGGTGACAAGTGTTTTTCTTACGCCTCCGTTAATTCGTAATTCTTTGAATTTTTCGGATACAGAAGAATAATCGCTCGTATTTCTGATCTTCTTCAAATTGTCGATTGCCTTTGTGAAGTTTTTATCTTCGGCAGCTTCAATCAATTTTTCAGCAAGATCATCCGGATCAGGAGCAGCACCTTTGACGTAAACATTGTATGCGCTTTCGCTGATTGTAGTCGGCAACTTTAATTTTTCCAATGCCGCTTCCATTTCACTACCAAAATCTCCGTCTGCTCCATATTTCGGCAGAATGGTTTTTCCATATTTGGCAATCAACTTTTCTTGAAACAACTTCACTCGTTCTCCTTTGCTTCCTTTTTTTAGAGGAAATTCATCTTTACGTGTTGGAGTAGTAGATGAAGGCTTATACCCACCGGAAGAGGATGATGTACTCGTTTGAGAAGAACTCGTTGTTGTAACCGGAGTAGTTTCTTCCTCATCGATATCAGTTTTCTTCTTTCGGTTTTTCAAATACTTGAATCCGAAGAATCCTCCAACTGCTGTTGCTACCACTCCAAAACTGATTAGAATAGCTTTCTTTTTATTTGATTTTGGTTTTTCTTCTGTTTTCATGATTTTGGTTTTTTCCGAAGAATACTCATGTACTCATCGATGTATGATTGTGACAAATCGCCTTCAAGGTCATCCTGTAAAGTGCTTCCGTATTTTTTGTAGTAAGCACTCTCCACCTTTTTGTAATCGGCTTGTGTTGGCATATCCAAGAACACCGACTTGATTGCGTCTTCATCTGTTCCGGGAAATATGCCATACCAAACACTCATGGCATTGTAGAGGCGAATGGCAGCAGCGGTGTGGTTGTAATCAACCTTTTCTCCTTTTCTCTCCGGCTTCGAGGCGATGATGGCCATCAACTCATTGTATTCTGCCGTTCCGAGATCGCCTTGCAAATCTTTAGTGAGTGGTTCTCCGTAGAGTTTTTTATAGGAGGCTGCTACTTTTTTGTATTCATCCTTCGAGGGAATATCACGAATCACTCTGCGCAATGCTTCTTCATCCGTTCCCCACCCAAACCACATATCATTATCAAGAGCCATCCGGATTTGTTTGGCTACTGAAGCAGAAGAGTCAACATCGAGCGATTTCTTTTCTTCGGTATTGGCTATCGTAGTGCGAACTGCTTTCTTTAAGAGAAAGATGGTTCCACCGATTACTACCAATCCAATTGCAGAATAAATCACAATCTCTTTCAAGTTGATTTTATTCTCCTGGACTGGAACAGCAGCGGGTTGTTGTTGTTGTACCGCAGGCGTTGTGATATGTGCAGGTGCGTTTTCCATTTACACTCCGAGTGCTTGTTTTGCCAATGCAGTTTTTTGAGGATCGTTTTGAATGATGTCTGCGAGTTTTTCCAACTCCTTTGCAGAGAGTTTTTTTGCAAGCACCGAGAGTGCTTTCATCTTGGTATCGGCTTCCTTCTCCGAGGCAGCTTCAATACTGATTTCATAACTGTACTTTTTCATTTTTGCTTTTTTTTGGCGCAGGAAATCCCTGCGCGGATGTTTTCCGTGTTCGTTTCTTGATATTTAATCGGGGGTTATTCCTTGTTCAGATCAAGGAGATCTGCCACTTCGGGAATTTTATCTTTATCCGTGATCAGCGTATCGTTGATTTGCATCAGGGTATGGAGTTGCTCTTCGTTGAGTTCTTGCTCCATTGCCTGAATTACGTGCAGATGTCGTTGTTGTGCTTCAGATAATCCGGCATTCGTTGACTTCTTAGAAAAAGTGACATCACCTTCGGGTTCTTTCTGCTCTGTTCCACTTAGGGCGTTCCCGGTAATTTTACCGACCACTAATTGCTGAACCCACATTGGAGGATTTTCTGCCAGTTTCATCCATCGCTCTCCGGTTTTACTTTTTACATCTTCAACTTCCTTTTCAAGTGTTTGAACTTTCTCCTCCAGTTGATCGATATAATCATCTGCTTCGGCATTTTTCTTTTGCGCATCTTCCAGTTGCTTTTGCAATTCCTTAATTTGGTTTTGCATATCCTTGCGCTCCACAACCTCGTCAATTTTCGCTTGGAGTTCCACTCCTGATAAACCTTGTTGCACGGGGGTAACAACCGGAGTTTCTTTCTGAATTTCCTTCAGACGATAAATATGCTTTGTGTTTTGGGGAGATGTTGGACTCTCTGAGTAAAGCAGAACAACAACTTCTCTCGTATCGTCATCTACAAATTCTTCGTGCGAATCAAATTCAGTAGGATCATTGGTGCGTGACACCACTTTAAATCCATCTACTCTGATTTCATAAAAACGTGGTACATTCTTCTCCTTCGCTTTCTCTAAAATACGCTTCATCTTCATCAGCTTCTCCGGAGTGTAAGGCTGAATATCTGTGGTTCGATATGACATTATTTCATTTTCCATTTTCAATTATTTGTAAGGGATTACTTGAATGAAACGCGCTCTTGCAACTGAAGTAGAAGTGTTCCGAATTTGAATCTGTCCGTGATGTTCATACTGCATTTCATCTGCGTTGGTCAAAGCGATATTGAAAATTCCGTTTTGACTTTTGACATTTATGCGCGCAGGTTCTTCCACAAGAATGAAAAAGCTATTAAAGGCTTTCAGATTAATTGTCTCCCTGTCCTGAAGAATGAAGTGTCGAAATCTCAAATGGTATTTATCGCCATATCCGAGTTCGCGCATTCTTCGTGGTATATATTCGAGTGCAAGATTTACTGTCATTGTTCAGGGTCATTAATATTTAGTTCACAAAAGAGGTAGATATCAATTTCATACCGCACATTCCGTTTGGCAAGCGTACCCCAATTATCAAGGATGTATCCATGAACAATTGCGGAGTCACCATTTAAAAGAACCTTGAGTGGTTTTTTCATTGCAGAACGGTTGTATTGTTTCGCAGGGAAAACTCCGGAGGTAAAGTCCAGGAATCCGACATTGGGATTTTCTAAAATCAAATTTCCATAGTAGAAAACACCTTCCTGCTGACGAGTACTCAATGAAATTTGTCCAACAATGATTGGTGGCAAATACGGAGACCTTGTTCTTGTGCTAATCGGAATTCCTGATTCGGCATCATCGAGCAAGCGAACTTTATACCATAAGCCTGTGATTTTTTCGATGTTTCTTGGCAACGTAATTTCAAAGTGTTTTAATTGCGATGCGCGGGCAATCCCGACAGTATGTATGATGATTTCTTCCACAGTAGTTAGTTCAATTCAATTTCACAATCGAGATACAATTGCACCGTGTAAGCTGCGAAAACTGTTCTTCCGTCTGCTTTATCGGTAAATTCGATTTTCACTTGTCCGTTGCCGATGATTACATTTTCCAATGGCCAGTATCGGTTATCAAGATTTGCATCCACTCCGTTCATTATGCGTTGCACAGCATGATTGTCCGGAAAGAATTCGCGTTTGTTGATCTCGACTCTTGCATATCCGCGATGGAAAAGCAAATCAGGTTTCTCAGAAGTAAACGCAATTCCGTTTACACTCTTCACGCTTTTATCCAATTCAAAAGTTTCACTCACTTTTGAGTTTGCAGCGGTCACCTGTAGTTCGAATACTTTGGGTGCGCGCAATAATGCATTTTCTTCGTTCATCGTTTTGCTTTTTGGTTCTTTGATTAAGGCTCCTGCAATTTCAAGAGCCTTAATCGTTGAACCGGGTTAATGATTAGGGAGTAGTTACAGTTCCGTGCAAACCTGCATAGATGTATGTGTTGGCTGCGATGCCATCCAATGAACCAAGTTCAATGGTCAACTCGATCAACACGTCATCTTGAATCAGGCGAGGGTTTGCCAGTTTGTAATATCCCATTGGCACAAGGTGCAGGTTGCCTGTTTTGAATACATTGTTCGATGTATCCGGAACGATCTGCTTTTTGTTTGACTTCAGGGAGAATTCACCGTTTGCAATTGCGGGGATCGATTCGATCTTGTCGTAATTCGTAGCGATGATTTTGTCCTTCGTACCATCTGCCGATACTCCCGCAAGCAGGATAATTCCGCTTACAAGCATCGATTGGTTCTTTGGCAATTTCGCATTGGAAATGTTGCGCAAACCGATCTCCTTGTCATCCTGCGTCTCAAACATTTTAATGGTTTTTGAACTGGCAGGTTTGATGGAGTAGATGATTGTATCTGCAAGACGCAGTTCACCCTTTTTCAATCCTTCTTTGATGTGCGCAGGCAGTTCCGTGAAATGCTTCTCCATTTCTGCACGCGATCCTTTTGAGGGTGGTGCAGGTTGCGCCAATTTGTTGATGGTACGCACGCGCTGAATTGGATTCATTTTTTTCAGCGCACCCATCACTTCGTCATTGTCGATCTCATCAAGACCAAGCAATGCTCCTGCGTTGTTGTACTGTTCGATTGTTTCTGTTTGTCCAAACATGATTTTTTGTTTTAGTGATTTGACTTTGTTTTTACTTGTTCTTTTTTGCGCTGATTGGCTTGGTGAAGGCATGACTTTCCCCTGTTGACATCCCGGCCAAGGATGCCAATGCAATCAGTTTTTCTTTTTGGTGATTAGTAGATTTTCTCTTCCTCGTCTAATCCGATCAGATTCTCTTTGTTGATCTCCTGATGGAAATTATCTTCAGTTCCTTGCACCGATTGATTCCCTTCTGCAAAGTTTTCAGCCGACTGCTGAATTTCTTTTTCGAAGCGTTCCAGTTCTGATAAATCCATTTGGTCGGGTTTATCACTCAAAGGATACTTGAAGTATTGAACTTCACCCATTCCGCTCGTACCGGTATTGGTTGTTGTATTGGTATTAGCTGTTGCAGTAGTGGTTTGCTCAGTGGTAGTTTTCTGCTCTGATTCTTTTTTCTTGATCAGTTTGTCGAGATAAAGTTTTTGCATGATGCCTTTTCCATAGTGCTTCATTCTTTCTTTCGCAGCTTCAATTTTAGATGGCTTTTCAGTTCCTTCCATTGCAGTGGTCATCGAGTAAACATTGGATACAGCCATTCCCAATCCAAAGGAGGCAACAGCGGGACTTCCCATAATTTCACCTGCGCCTGTTACTACAAGTCCGGTAAGGAATGAGAGTCGTCCCATCGCTGCTCCTGCGAATCCACCGCCAATGGCAGAAGCTGTATTCACTAATGTTGGGATGATTGTTTTTTTTGCCCTTTCTTTCATGGGAAGTTTTTTATCGGAGGCCGTTCCCGGAGTGCCTGAAAGAATAGCCTTTTTCTTGGCTTTCTTTTCGTATGAGTTTTTTCCGTTTGACATGTTTCAGTTTTTTGTTCGTTAGTATTTTATTTAAGCGTCACCTTTTTGATTTTTTCAGGAGACTTCTTTTTGTATTTCTTTTTCGGAACTCCCGACACTCCGTTGTCTTTTTTCTTTTCCTTTTTCTTCTGATTGGATGAATACACTTTGTATCCGATTCCCAATGCTGTGAGTATTCCAGTTACCCATGCCGTTGGTTTGATCCACTTTTTGTTCTTCTCCCAAAAGGTCTGCTCGGCAGGTGGTTTGTTAGGATCGGTGGTGGTACTTCCATCCGAGGTAGTTGCATTCGGATCGGTTGTCATCGATTTTAGCATCGGATCATTTTCCGGATTGTAGGTGTCGAGATTCACCTGTGGATTGTTGGTTTGAATCTGTTCTGCTTCAGTATTTGCGTCCGCAGTATTTTCAAAATCCACCGATTCCTTTTGTCGCTTTGGAAAAATGCTTCCGATGCTTTTCAGTAATCCAGCAATCGCTGCCATGATTCCGGAGGCTGCACCGATTGAAGCTGCTGTGATGGGTTCTCCTAATCCGTTCAATCCCTCAATCTCCTCTAACCCTTGCATATTTTCAGAGTAGTAGATTTCTTGACCAAGCACTTCGTGAAGTGGAGTATTGATATTCATGTGCAGAACCGCTTTGTCGTCTGCTCCGTTCAATCCGCTTACTGGAACTTCCTTGTTGGCATTCCCTTTTCCGGTAAGAATTGCGTTCTTGAGGTTTTCAGGTTTTCCACCCGCACCGTAGAAGATCTTCTCCAGTTTATCCTTGGTTTGTTTTAGGCGTTGGAACTTAACCATGTCAACACCCCGTTTTTGGGCTTCAGCATCGCTCAGGTACGCATATTTTAATCGTTGCGACACTTTCATCACATTTAGCTTCATCGCTGCTAAAACCCCGTTTCTAAGCACCACGGTGGCCGGATTGACCTTATTGATGACGTTCAGTCCCTTTTTGAGGATTTCTTTCAGTTTCCCGCCCTTTTGCGGTTCGCCCGATGATGGTGCAGGGTTTTTCTTCTTGAGGAAGTCAAAAAGTTTTCCGAGTTCCCCTGAATCATCCATTGCTTGGGTATCAAGGTTGGTTTTATCCGGAACACCATTGAGGTAAGTTAATTCCATTGTAAAGTCTTTTTTTTCGGTGTATGGTTCTTCATAATTAAATTCATTCACTACACAATCAAGGATGATGTTCTCTCCATTTGAAAGCGGCACGATGGGGTAGATGTGCTGAAAGTGATCCGCGCTGTACTTGGTGATTCGCAGTTTATGCGGTATTCTTAGATTTGAAAGGATACTGGAAATAAACACAGTATAACAGTCACAATCTACCCCTGTGGATCGGTCGTGCCAGGCGCGTGCAGGACTGCGCACCTGCTCCTTGCCATCTTCATCTTTTTTGTAAGCGATATGTTGGTAAACAAAATCCCAAATGTTGTTGCAAGTTTTTCTCAAAGAACTTTCTTGTAATCGCCTTGCAATTTTCTTGGTGTGAAACAAAGTGTCTCCCACCACTTTCGGAATGAACTTAACTGTATGCCCCACATTTGCATCGTGTTTGACAGTTATCTCTTTCAATTCTGCTGTTGGAAACAGTTGATCGAATTCAAGTCCGGGTTTTATATTTCGTTTTTCTTTCGCAATCATTTTTTCAAAGTGATTTCCTGTGAATCTTCATAAGGCAGTTTCTTCCATCCCAAATCAATCGTGCTGATTGTTTTTACCGTCATCTTCACACCCTCGCCTGATTCTACTGCTTTAAGCAGATCATTCGCCAAGGAGAAAACTCCTAAAAGTGGGATGTCAATCATAATGGCCTCAATGAACACTTCTCCATACTTCGGTATCACGATATCTTTATCAACTGATTGCGAGGAACCGATGGCAGCATCTTTGTACATCAGTTTCACAAATGGAAATTTAAACTTCACTTGCCCCTGGGTTGGGTTTTTCAATTTCACATCCACACGAAGAGTCAATCCCTGAAGTGTTAGTTTGTGAATCTTTACAGTCGGAACAACGATTAATTCGTTTGCCGTTCTGGTCAGTCTGCGCACGTAGGCAATTCCACCCACCACAACAGCGCTAATTCCTGTTCCTATTAATATTTTTTTGAATAATCCCATTTCAGTTTTTCTTTTTGCGTGTTGCGAGATAATCACCACCTAATTTGAAGCCCATCCAAATTGCACCACCGATTATCGCTTTTAGTGCGTACTCCAAGAGTCCGGTGTAATCAAGATTCGCAAACAGTATCGCTCCGGTTAAGAAGAGATGGTTTGATGAATCTGTATGTGTATTTTTTGGTTCCATTTTCGTTTTTCATTTTATCATGGGACAAATCTCCGGCAAGTGTTTGACATGCTTTCCAGTTAATGCTTGCACTTGTTTTCTGCTGCTGATTATTGTTTTTTATTGTCGTGAAATGTCAGTTTATGCTGCATCTGCGTAACACGGTAAATCCAATTTTTCGAAGATTACTTTTACCTGAGCGATCATATAATAGCGTCCGATCTTCTGACCGATATCCTTTTTGAATGGCTCAAGCCAAGTTTTGAATGTGCGCGAATCAACACCGTAGAGAATAGCCAGTTCTTTTAGCGTGTACGGTTTTATATGGATGGGTTGAACCATCCTGATTACTTTTCCTTTCATGTAAATAGAATTAAGCGGTTTTGCAATAGATGGTGCGGGTAACGATTAGGTCACCGTTGAGAAAATGAAAGCGAAGGCTTTTCATTTTCTCTCTGAGAACATCTTCATTGTACCAACGAAGTGTTCCTGCAAATCCTTTTTTGTTTTCAGGATTGAAATAAAGTCCAGGATGGGGAATGTAGCGGCTCGGATAACGCTCGACATAGCGTTTGGCCTTCAGAATACGCTCGCAGAAAGCATCGAATTGTTTTCCTGCAAAAGCGGGGAATAATTCAGGAAGAATGTCCTTGTAATATTCGCTGATGAATGATTTGGCAACTTGTTCTTCAGCTTGACTGAATGGATAGTTTTTCCATAATTGTTTGTGGGCGAATTCCCACGATGCATCCGTAAAGATTGCAATGGCTGCCGGATGTACTTTTATTTTTGTCCTGTTCATAGTTATTATGTTTTACAGGACAAAGATGCGGTGGGCTATAAGATCGGTTTCCGGTTTTTGCTCGATCTTGTAGAGGGATGCTTTACAATGTTAGTTTTTCCTATTAATGTCGGTTTATGTTGGTTTGTGCTTGAACATGCTCAATTCAAAAATCAGGCTATTACCAAGTGATTATAATCAAGAATAATATGATATAGATCGATGTCACTCTTTCCTTTTTTTCGTCCATGTGAGCTGAAATAAACGAACTTAAAGCCATCAACGTAGGTTGAATATTCGCAGGACAGCTTGTGTTTTTTCAATGGCGTTACGGTTCGTAATGTGCCATTGTGCTTCTTCAGTAAAGCTGCATAAGAGCTAAATGACGTTGAGCAGTCAATTTTATTTGCCGGAAGTTCGGATTCCAAAAACGATATCATTCCTGCAACTGAAGTGGTAGATTCTGGATAGTATTGATTCTCAATAAACCTAATGATTCCTTCAGTAACATAATTATTTTCTATTGATTTGTTCATTCGTTTACACTCAAAAACATAATATACCGTTCCGTCCATTTGTGGAGAACACACCTTGATATCTAAAATTCCGGTTTTTATATTTTTCTCAAATTCTTCGACTCCGGAGTGGAAAAGATACCAATCTAATCCGAAGATCGATCTATGCGGATTAATGTACTTTGTGATAAGGTCATTTCTTAAGAAGTCCTCAAGCTCTACTCTTTTTGCTTTTCTTCCGCGAACTTTTGTCGCAACACCAAGAATATTTCTCCTCGAATAAGTTTCCTTCTTCTCAAGAAGAGAATAGCCATGAACAATAATATTTATACATGAATCAAAAGTTGAGTCATGTTGGCTCAAACTATGAGCTACAAATGCATCAACTCCTGTCATTCTTATTACCTTTTTTTGTTCGTTTTAATTCAGCTTTTAAAATGGCGTCATTTATTTCCATTACATCAAGATGAGCTACAGCTTGGTGCCACAATTTTTTCTCATTTGGCTTAATAATATAGAATGAAGAGTCTGTGAACCCCCGCACGTCCTGTTGAAAGTAAAGGTCTTTACAAACCTTGTAAACACCTAAATCTCCCAACAACACATCCCAATCATCATTTCCTGTTCTTTTAATTTCAATTTCTTCTTTTGGCTTATTATCCAGATGAAAATTAATTCGTATAAAAAAATCGTTCAAGATAATCTCACTACGAAGCACTTTTTTAATTGGCTTAAATCGCTCATTGAAAAATTTATAAAACGTATTCACATAAGACTTCAATTGCTTAGTGTCCTTTTGATTTTCCGATCTAAAAGCACTAAAAATATCAGAATCCTCTTCTCTCAAAAGTATTGGTAGAGAAACATCCAACGCGTAGTTAACCAAGTCAATTTCTGCCTCGGTAAGTTTGTATGTTTGGTTAACAAGTCGATCTATTGCTCTTTTTGTGCTAACGATTCTTGTATCTCCATAATCAGCGAACTGATTCGTAATTTCTAAAGCTAATTCTCCTATCTTATCATTGGATGCTAAGGGAAAATCGAAAAACTCTCTGAAATGCACTCTCGTTCTTTCAATACCTGCTGAGGAACTGCTATTCAATAAGAAGTAAGTAAATAACTTCGAATTAATAATTCCGGATAACATGGACAAAAATGATTTCTGATTCTCTGAGTTTTTTGATTTCGGAACTATCGCACAAACGGTCGAGCTAAAGCAGATTTTTTTATCATTGAATACAGAAACTGCCCCAAAATGGTGGTCTCCATCTTGCGGAGTCAGTACAAGTCCCTTTTTGATTAGCAGTTTGTTTCCTTCAAAGTATTTCGCTTCAGGTAAGTAACCAATTTTATTATCCAGAATATTTTTAAGAACTAATTCCCTCCTCCATTTTTTGTTGGGATTTGCTATATACGGTCTAAACTCATCTTCCGCGTCTAAGTAATCATATGATAAATATTTAGACGAATCTATCTTCTTAGCCCCATCTTTTATCTTCAGTCCACCCTTCCATTCATATCCCAATAAATCGAAATGTTCCTGTATGGTATCAAAACTGTCCTTTAGACGCCTGATGAAATGTATGTCAAGAACGTTACCATGTACTAACACCTTCCACAACCAATCACTACCACCGCACTCCTCAATAAAATACGCTTGCTTAATTCTTTTTACATCGTGTTTTTCAATAACAATGGTTTTGTAATACAGAAAGAATCTATTTGGCTTAACAGTAATATGTTGGATCACGTTATTACCTGTGCTCTCTTTGCCTGTTGCGGGAATAAAAGTTATTACAGCAGCAGGTTGGCGGGCTTCATCAAAAATATGATTTCCACCACGTATTTTATTATTGACAGGAGATAATTCCACCACTTGCTTGATATGGAATTTTCGAAGAAAATAATTCCGAAAGGCCTTAGATGAAGCCTCAGTATTGTATAAAACCTTACTTGATACGATAAAGCTACATTTAGGTATGTTTGATTCGTTTATAAAGTCACTTGTTCGAATGAGGAACGCTTGACAAATTTCTTTATCACCAATCTGAAGTGCGATATTGTTTTCACCTTTGACCTTATTCTCAGCTGCATTTCTATCTTTTATATAAGATATGTAATTGGACTTTTCCACATTGCCCCAAGGCGGATTGCCTACGATAAAATTTAAGTTCTTGATCTTTTTGTTGAAGGGATGATCAAGATTAAAAAAATCAGCATCCAATCCGCCAAAGAAATTTTCATCTTTTAATTTTTGGAATTTAAAAGTCTCGATTTCGGCTGGTTGCTTATAATCAAGGATTGTTATATACAAAGAGAAAATTGAAATATCAATGGCATCCGGATCAATATCAATCCCGTAAATATTTGATTTAATAAGTTGCCATAATTTCGCATCCGTTATTTTCTTTTTCCCGGTTGAAGACAGCTCCTTTTCGATAATTTTTCTTAAAGTCTCTACGAGAAAAATTCCCGATCCACATGCCGGGTCAAGAACTTTGCAGTTCGAATCGTCCTTCGAATTACTTTCAAGAAATGGGGTTACTGTTTGTGCTAAAACATAATCAACAAGATAAGGAGGGGTATAATATGCCTTAATTTCTTTCTGCTTGGAAAGTTGTAAATTCTCATTTTCAATTTCATTTCCAATGAAATTTTCGTAAATGCTACTTATTAATTCAACCGGAATAATTTCAAAATCATAAAGATCAAAAAGCGATTGTTGCACTGCGTACCCCTTATACTTTGCGCCTTTTCCTCCAGTTTCGAAGATTTGTGAGCAATTAAATAAATAAGATAGGATTTCTAAATGCTCTTTAGTGACGACTTTTTCTTCACTGTAAATTTTCTTACCATTTAAGTCCTCTGTTAATGGGAACATATCCCCATTATATTTATCATTTAGATAATTAAAGAACTTGTAAAGTGAAGTTTTGTTGAGAATAATCTGTCTAAAGGAAGCCTTACGTTCTATTTTATCAGAACCAACGATTATTGTTTGATCACTAAAAGTAACATCTCTATCAATTAAATAGCTTACAAAAAGCAATCGGCCTATTAATCTATTTGCAACTTTTGGAGGCAGTTTGAGACCATCTTTCGCAACAAGAATTCGCCTTGCGTCAGTAATATTCTTTAATAGATATTCGTCAATATTATTCTTCTTTTCTCCAAGGTATTTTAAAGAGTTTCCGAGAAGAATATTTACAAATGAAAATTCGTTGAACTTCTCAATTGAGTTTTCATTTCTGAGTTTTTTTAATTGCTTAATGCCGCTTAAGGTAAAGTCATTCCCATGAAATAAATCTAAAGTATCAAGACGATTGATAAAGACTGCTTGAGCGAGGCCGAAATTGATAACACGCTTATGTATTTGCTCTTCTTCTTGTTCAGTAGG
The DNA here is from genome assembly GCA_943371015.1 of Synechococcus sp. UW140. GTDB lineage: Bacteria > Bacteroidota > Bacteroidia > Palsa-965 > Palsa-965. Next base: position 15,208 of record CALRTD020000032.1, read on the forward strand.
ATTATCAAAGAATAATATGAATGATTGATTAAACGGTCGTGGGTGACCGGATTTATCATTCTTGTCATTATAAATGCAATAGAAAGCAGCGGGTTTGATGACCTCTTTAAGAATACGACTGATTCTATAAGGGAATTTATGCACCCATTCTTCAGACTCTTCATACAAGAATAAACCATTCTCTTTGTTGAGACCAAGTTTTTTATATAGTTGCTTTAAGCGATTCAATTTCTCCATCTGTTATTCGACTTTACAAGTCTACAAGTTTCTTTTAATCCATTCATGCCAAACCTAAATATTTATAACGTGTTGATCGCCATATTTTTAATCTACTTTTCATTGTAATTCGCCTCAATAGTTTGAACCTCGGCCTCTGTTAGTTCATACATTTTATAAACCAAATGATCTATTTCGGACTCATACTTTGAGGTGTCTGATGATGAATTTTTTTCCTTTTCCAAAAGAACTTTCTTCACTTTTTCAGTGATTTTTTCAATGTACTTAGGGTTTGCATTAAACGGCAGATTTCGAATATCGTCAATTAGTATTTTAGGAAATTGATTTCTCTTTCCTTTTGGGGAACTCACCAAGTGATACCATGACATGAGTTTCGAATTAATAATACCCAACAAAAACTCTGTTGGATATTTTGAAATATTTAAACAACTAATAATACCTGGATCATGATAAAGTACATCTTTGAAAATACAGGCCGAAATTCTTGGCGGATTTCCTCCAGTGATCTCCTGAATAAGGATTCGTTCTCCATTGAAATATTTTTCCTTACGAGCCCTATGGAGAAAATTTCCGTATTTTAAATACTCTTCCTTTTCAAAGGTTATTCCATATCTTTTGATTACCCTACCCTGAACCCATCTCCCATATTGTTTACTTTCTTTCTTTGTAGAGTGAAATCCTCGATTTTCCAATATTTCAGTTGAATGATTTTCTTTTGAGTAAGGAATAATTCCCTGTGATACGTCTAATAATTCACCCCCCCTTTCGGTTCCATCAATGATTTTATTAATCAAATTAATTGAGTCTCCATCACTTTGAATGTTTATTCTATATTTTGGATCAGTTTGCCAACCGAGTTGCGGGATCAGATTAATTTTATTTCTATTTGAATCGTAAAAGTCTGAAACAGACTTAATTTTATTGCCGATTGTTACCTCAGCAACATT
>CALRTD020000033.1:0-16361 GCA_943371015.1 Synechococcus sp. UW140
TGAGTTACTTGTTGCGGGTATGTTATCTTCTGAAGAAACCGCAACTCCAAATCTTCGTCCGTTTCTCGTAAAAATTGACCGCCCTTCGGGTTTTGTTATTGGCGATGATTATTATGAAATGCCGAATAGCGGATTTCATAATTTTGGAACTCCTTTACTCAAATACACACAAAGAACTATTAAATCATTTTTCGCGCCACAAATGCTTTACGCAAAAGGAGGATTGGTCAATGATCCTGACGCCGCTATCTTCGGCTACAGAAAGGAGAATTCACCCATTCACCGTCTTGAAATGATCACACAAATAGCAGGAACAACTTATGAGACTGGGTGTGAACAAGCTCCAACCGATATTGTTGATGCTGCAAATACATTAACTTTTGGTTATGCGGTTACACTCCTGACTAATGCACTGACAATAACGTCACCCGCATCAACTTCAACTCAAACAATAACATCACAAATTAACTGTTTTGAAGCTCCCTGTGTAAATGAAGTGGCAAATGCAGGCCCGGATCAGGTATGTTTTGGCAGCGCAATTGGAACTCCTGCACTACCAGGAGCCACCTATGTTTGGACTTCGGTTCCCACTACTGGAATTACATTCAGCAGCACTACAGTAGCACAACCTGTTATTACTTCTGTTACCGGATCACATACATTAACAGTTACAATGACGAACCGTTGTAAAGAAGTATCGACTGATGTAATGACTATTACAAACAGCGGATGTCGTTTGGCCGGAACTGCCAATAATAGTGAGGAACAACAACAAGCTAATGTATTCCCGAATCCGGGCAACGGAACATTCACATTCAACTACCAAGCTGAAGAAACTGATGCCGTACAAGTACAGATTCTAGATATGAGCGGTCGCAGTGTAGCTTCGCGCAGTCTTAAAGCTTCGGGGCAGCAGCTTACATTTGATGAGCTTGCAGATGGAATCTATATCTATCAGCTTACTGTAAACAACAAAGTGGTAAAACAGGATCGTCTTATCATTAATCGATAGTTCTGAACTGAATCGTTATAAAAGCAACAGTTCCCGAAATAATTTCGGGAACTGTTGCTTTTCTCAACTAATATTCAATGTGCGCAAAAGATCAGCCTTGCGTCTTCTTGAAACTTCTAATTGGCGGCCATCCACCATTTCCACAAATCCGCCTTCACCTCGGATATAACGGATGACAAAGCGCAAATGTATCAGAAAGCTGTTATGTGCTCTGAAAAATTTAGACTTGGGCAGCTGGTCTTCAAAAAAAGCAAGATTACGAGATGCTGTAATTGATTTCCCTTGTCGAAAATGAAACGTGGTGTAATTAGACGATGCTTCCATGTAAATGATGTTTTCAACATCAACTAAATGTATTCCGTCTGATGATGCTACCGGCAACCGTTGTATCTGCTCGTTTGGAGGTATAAACTGTTTACTCTCTGCCGGCTCCAAAGCCTCACTTAATACTTCTTTTCCATATTTTTTTACTGCAGCTATTAATTCATCAGCATCTACCGGTTTCAGCAAATAATCGAGTGCATTAATACGAAATGCTTTTATGGCGTAGGCTTCATGGGCCGTTACAAAAATTACACGAAACGAATGAACACCAAGTCTTTCAAGCAATTCAAAACCAGTCATTCCCGACATTTCAACATCTAAAAAAAGCAAATCAAACTTTAATTCTGGAATTGCGGCTATCGCCTCTTCAGGCGAATTGAATGTGGCTATTATGTGTATATGAGGACAATGTCTTTCCAGTAAATTAGCAAGTACATTTATCAGAAACGGCTCATCATCTACCAGCACTGCATTAATGCGTTTTGTCATTTGCCTGTAATTTGATTGATAATATGGATTCAGAGATGCTTTTTTAATAAAATGTAAGCGGATAAAAGTTGAGATAGAAAGCCGTGGGGTTAACTCTTCTATGTGCTAGACGTGTATTAACGAAAATGGTGTTTTTAAATTATGTTAATTCACACATTAGATTTGATGGGTAAATATTCGGAAAAACAAGAATTATCTATTTAATCACCAATAACGAAACTAAAAATCTAATGTCACATACTTACGTACATTAAAACATAGCATTATTTTTTTTATACTGATTATCAATCAAATAATTTTACGGGTTCAGGTTCCTTTTCATTTCATTTCTGGAGATAAAAATAACTCGTTGCAACAAACATCCGTAACGACCATGTATTCGTACATTCGCAGAACTATGCGCTGCGTTATACAACGTGTTACCCGAGCCTCCGTTTCAATTGACGGCAATCAGCACAGCCAAATTAACAATGGCTTGCTGGTACTGGCCGGCTTTGAAGATGCCGACACATCAGAAGACATCAACTGGATGAGCCAGAAAATTGCGGCTCTCCGCATTTTTGGCGATGATGCGGGATTGATGAATCTTTCGGTAAAAGACATCGGCGGCGAAATTTTAGTGGTCAGTCAGTTTACATTACATGCCTCAACCAAAAAAGGAAACCGGCCTTCGTATATCCGCGCAGCAAAACCTCCGGTTGCTGTTCCGCTCTATGAAAGCTTTCTGGCTAAAATGTCGGCTGAATTGGGAAAAACTGTTGCTGCAGGTGTTTTCGGGGCTGACATGAAAGTGGAATTACTCAACGATGGCCCGGTAACAATTGTAATTGATTCACAAAACAAAGAATAACCTTTGCAAACGCTTGCGATAATCGGAACCGGAATTGCCGGTATGAGTTGCGGACATTTTCTGCATCGCGAATATGACATTACTGTTTTTGAACAGGACAGTTATGCGGGCGGACATACCAATACCATTGCTGTTGAAGAAGATAATAAGCACGTTTACTTTGATACCGGCTTCATGGTGTTTAACCATGTAACTTATCCATTACTGACCAAGCTTTTTGCAGAACTTCAGGTTGACACCAAGCCAACAAGTATGTCGTTTGGCGTTCAGCATTTGCCAAGCGGACTTGAGTATTGCGGCTCCGGCTTAAACGGCTTATTTGCACAACGAAAAAACATTGCCAATCCAAGATTTGTGCGAATGCTGATGCAGATTTCCCGCTTTAACCGCGAGAGTATAAAGCTGCTGAACAACCCCACAATTGAAAGCTGGAGTGTGCGTGATTTTTGCCGTGCGCTGAGTCTTGGCGATGACTTTCTGCAAAAATACCTGATCCCGATGAGCGGTGCGGTGTGGTCAACGCCACCCGATAAAATGCTCGATTTTCCGGCGCTTACACTGATTCGCTTTTTCCATAATCACGGCTTTCTGGGGTTACACACACAACACCAGTGGTACACCGTAACCGGGGGCAGCCGTATGTATCGCGATAAAATTATTGCGCCGTTTATCAACCGGATTAAACTGAACGATGGTGCTGCAGAAGTAAAACGGCTTGGCGACGGACGCGCTGAAGTACGCACGCGCAGCGGACACACACAAACATTCGACAAAGTAATTTTCGCTTGTCATGCCGATCAGGCACTGCGCATTCTGCAGCAACCAACCGATAACGAACAGCGCCTGCTGAGTTGCTTCGGATATCAACCCAACCGCGCAATTGTGCACACCGATGAAAGCCTGATGCCAAAAACAAAACGCGCCTGGTCATCGTGGAATTACCGCATCGGCAGCGATAATTTACCGAGCACAATTTACTGGATGAACAGTTTGCAGGGTGTTTCAGAAAAGCGAAACTATTTTGTTTCCATCAATGGTGCCGATGCAATTGATCCGAAAAAAATTATCCGCGAAATCGACTACGAGCATCCGCTTTTTGATGTAAAAGCCCGTAAAGCACAAACTGAATTACAAGCACTGAACGAGAAAGGCCCTGTTTATTTTTGCGGGAGTTATTTTCGCTACGGATTTCATGAAGATGCGCTAATGTCAGCCGTTGAGCTTTGCCGGAGTTTATCAAAGAAAGACATATTAAAGGCGAATTGATTAGGTGAATGTAAATGAATCATGCAAAGTGAGCATAAACATTCTTTTTTCTCGGCAATCTGGACATCAAACAGAACCGTATCTTCACGGTAATGCAATCGTGTCTCTACCGCGCTACCGTAATGCACAACCGTCTTGAACCGAAAAAGCATCGGTTTCATTACGGCCTTTTTTTCTTTTACCTGAATCTCGACACAATTGATGCCGACCTGAAACGCCTGCCAATCGTGAGCCGCAATCGCTTCAATCTTTTTGGTTTTTATGATCGCGATCATCTTCAGGCAGATCTTAAAAAGCCCATTCCGGTTCGTGAGTCAATAAACACATGGCTGAACGAGCAGGGCGTTTCAGCATTACCGGCTACCATTATGCTGCTTACACATTTGCGGGTATTGGGTTATGTATTTAATCCGGTATCGTTCTTTTATTGTTTTGATACCGACGGGAAACCGCTTTACGTGATAGCTGAAGTTCGCAATACATTTCACGAAATGAAACTCTATTTGCTCGATCAGTCGCATTTCGATGGCAAACTGTTTCATAAACGGCAACCTAAGTACTTTTATGTTTCACCATTTATCGAGCACGATGCTGAGTTTGATTTCAGATTGCATCCACCCGGAGAAACGCTGAACATCAGAATTGATGATTACAAAGAAAGCCGGCGTTTCTTCCTGAGCACACTCACCGGTAAACGAAAGTCAATAACTACAGGCCGCTTATTGGGTTTTGGTTTGCGCTTCCCGTTTATCACGCTTCAGGTTATTGGCTTGATTCATTGGCATGCCTTCAGACTCTGGTTCAAAAAACTGCGCTTCTTTCGTAAAGCCGAGTTTGAAGAACTTCAGCGCGATGTACTGCGACCTTACAACAAGAAAAACAGTAAGTAACTCCTGTTTTTAATCGGGATTGCAGCATTTCGCGGCTTTTACTATTTTCGGACATGCGTAATCTGTTCCCCTCATTCCTATCTGTCCTCTTCCTCATCTCGCTGCAGTCCTGTTTTCATAAAGATGTGATGACAGACCGTGCCGATGATATTATGTGTACACTGCTGTACACTGATAAGTCGGGAACAGTAATCATTAATCGCGAAGAAATTTTTCAGGCGACCAGCAAGTCAACTGGCGGTGGGATGACACGCATCAGCGGTTACTCCGAATATCGTTTGTCGGCGTATGACTTAGCAACCGGAAAACTACTTGCCCGCGTTGAACTTGGCGAAGGACAGAAAGATGGTGAATGCCGGATTATCGGGCTCGTGAACGACAAACTCTGGATGTTCAGCATGAATCCGGAACTGGGCTTTCACTACAGAAACCCAAGAACGCTGGAAACGGAAAAAACACAAGCTGCAATTACAGCCGCTGCACCGTTTAATAACTTCAAATTTGCGGTTCCCGACTGGCCGCAGATCGGGCAGTTTTATGGAATGTCGGCTGATCAAAAATACATTATCGTTACCGACCTTTCCGGATTTCGCTTCAAGTACGATCCGATAACACAAACGATTACCAAAACAACCGATGATTTGATCAGTTGTGATCTATGGTCTTCGCCGCCGGCACCGTTAAGCAATTCCATTCAAATAAATTCTGACAGCACAGTTAGTCTTAACGGCGAACCTCGCAAGATGCTTCAGTTTGACTACAAGCCCGGAAAATTTGATGCCTCTTATCTTAAAGGCGAATTTATGGTTACAGGCAACCAGCAGAAACTTGCAGCACTGTTCAGCAACGAACTACATGTGATAGTCACTACAAAAGACTCGCTGACCAGAAAAATCAAAGAACTTCAGCAGCAATTTCCTGTTCTGGCGCAAAGCAATGGACGGTCTTCGGGCATGAATGACAGTGAGCGAAAAGCCTACTACAAAATTTCAGATTTGAAACGCGATACTGCTGAATGCAACTACGATATCCGTTCGATTTCAAGTAACGGACTACGATCAGTGAACAATAAGTCGATTACAGGCAATACTACTGCGCTGATTTTCCATTGCAAAGATGTTACGGATACCAGTCGCTGTATGATTTCATCTTTGTCGCTTTTTGCCGGCAACAATGCTCGCGAAAACTGGAGTGTGATGCTTAACCGGTATTACTTCAATCCTGATAAAGCTGATGCTTTGGGCGCATTTGAAACAGTTATGTCTGAAGGAGATCCGGAATTCAGATACCGCTGGTTTGATACGCACGACGGAAAATTAATTATGATCAGTCAGTTGCAGATGTGTGCAATTGATTTATCTACGGGCAAAATTATTTGGGACATTGATCTGTAAAATGTGAACTTGTTTGCCGGTTCACTGTTAAATCCAAATAAAAGTTTCTGCCGTATATTTTCACATTGCCATTTATGTCACAAACCGCTACCCTTTCTGCTGTTAACCGTTCGTTTTATGAGCGCATGGTACTTGATTTACTGATGCGTATGAAACGCGGAAGACTTCAGTTGATAATGCCTGATGGCGAAGACATTACAATTGGCGATGGAACAGGTGGCATACATGCACGCGCCGAAATAACTGACCCGGATTTCTTCCGACGTTGTTTGCTTTATGGCGATATTGGTTTCGGCGAGGCTTATGTTGACGGACTTTGGAATACGCCCGACATTACTGCTGTTATTTCATGGATGCTGCTCAATATCGACAATGCACCTACAGTTTCAGGCAGCAGTGCAAAGGGCACAATTCTGAATGTACTCCGCTTCTGGAATTTAATTACACATCGCCGCCGTGCAAACAGCCGCAGCGGATCACAGCGAAACATCAGCGAACACTACGACCTCAGCAATACCTTTTTTGCGGCGTGGCTCGATCCGTCGATGACCTACTCCAGCGCTTATTTTGAGCATGAAGGTATGTCGCTGGAAGAAGCGCAGCAGGCAAAATACCGGCGGCTCAGCACAATGCTGCATCTCCGCCCCGAACATCATGTTCTCGAAATCGGAAGCGGATGGGGCGGAAATGCCATTTTTATGGCAACCCATTTCGGCTGCAAAGTAACCAGCATTACCATCTCCAAAGAGCAGCAAAAATTAGCGCAGCAACGCATCAAAGCTGCCGGCCTCGAAGACCGGATAGAAATTGTGCTTGAAGATTACCGCAACATCAGCGGAAGTTTCGATCGCATTGTAAGTATCGAAATGCTTGAAGCCGTTGGTGCCGAATTCTTTGAACCGTACTTCGCACAATGTCATAAACTGCTCAAGCCCGACGGACTGCTTGCTCTGCAAGTCATCACCTGTCCCGATTCTCGATTTGAAGAACTCCGCAAAGGAGTTGACTGGATTCAGAAACACATTTTCCCCGGCTCCCTCCTGCCCTCGCTCGGCGCAATGAACACAGCCATTAACAGAACCGGTGATCTGACCTTACTCGATGTAAAAGATCTCGGGCAGCATTACGCCAAAACGTTATCGCACTGGCGCACCAATTTCAACGCCGCACAAAACGAAATCAAACCACTCGGTTTTGACGACCGCTTTGCCCGTAAATGGAATTACTATCTCTGCTACTGCGAAGCCGCTTTCAAAATGCGAAACATCAACGTGCTGCAATTGCTGTATAGCCGACCGAATAATCTCTCCTATTCATAAAGTGGAGAGTGATAAGTGTAAGGTGTAAAGTGAATTTGTTGGGTTATATACCTTTCAGGTTTTCATACAGATCAGTTTTACCTTCACTTTACGTTATCCACTTTACACCTATCACTTTATACTTTCAATGTCTGTCCTCCGCCTCCGAACCATCATTTCGCGAAATCTTGGTATTACCAAAGATGAAGCTGATCTGATTATCGGAGAAGGGCGCGTTCGGGTTGATGGGCTTGCGCTGCCGCCTTCGGCAAAAGTTGGGAACTGGCAGCAGGTTACACTCGACGGAAAAATACTTCGTGATGAAACAACGTTTATCTACGTGTTGTTTCATAAACCGCGCGGTATTGAATGCACGCTGAACGAAGCTGTTTCCGATAATCTTTTCTCAGCTTTTCGTTTCCCGGAACGGCTTTATCCTGTTGGCCGCTTAGATAAAGACTCTGAAGGTTTGCTGCTGCTCACCAACAATGGCAGAGTGTTCAAGCGCATTGCGCTGAGCGAAATGAATAAAGAGAAAGAATATTGGGTTGAAGTGAACGCTCCGGTTACGCCTGATTTTTTAGCGCAAATGGCATCGGGAGTTGAGATAATGGGAAAGCGTACACGCAAGGCAAAAACAGTTGCAGTGAGTGAAAACCCGAATGCGTTTCGCATCATTCTCACACAAGGACTCAACAGACAAATCAGGCGAATGTGTACAAAGCTCGGTTACCATGTAACGCAGCTGATCCGTACACGCATTATGCAGCTGCAACTTGGCGAACTCGAACCCGGACAATGGCGAAAGCTCAGTAATGACGAGGTTGCCGAACTTCTCGCCGAATTGCAGATCAAGTACCCAAAATCCGCAAGTCCTCGAAATGGCTTAAAATCGAAATGAAAAATCCGCAGGTCTTTTTAAAGCCTTACTGCTACTGCATTTCATAAAACATAACCGAGGGGCAAAAATCCGCAAGTCTTGATTTTTTTATCTTTTTTAACAATAAAATCAGGGCTTGAATGGTTTGGAATGGATAGTTAATACTTACTAATCCTATTTAACTACCTATTTAGTGTTTGAATGTAATAGCTTTTTTCGCGTTTTATTCCCTGTAATAGTTAGCTTAATGTAAAGCTTACCAACTCTATTTAAACTAAAGTAGTCCTCCTCTTTGAATACTCTATAATAATATCCATACGGTTCGATTTTTATAGGCTTAGAATCGGGGGCACTATAATGAATGGGTTTGTCTCCGGCTTGTTCTTTCCAATAAAGTTCGTAGCTGAAAATGAGTAAAGGCTTAGTTGTACGATTTGCAATACAAATACTATGCTCGTTATAATATGTAGAAAAATACGCATCCACTTTGTAGTGATCGGAATACAGTTTTAACAAAAACAAAGTTAGTGCTATAACGATGCTAATTATACTGATAACAAAGGATGCCAATTCCATAAGCCCCCAAATTTAAAATTCAATAAATAGTAATATAGTTTATTAAAGTCACCAATCAGTTTACCGTCAATTTCCCACTTTTGATAATTCCATCGTCGTTAGCAAGTGAATAAAAATATAAACCCGGCACAAGGTGAGTTATTGAAATATCAAAGCTACTTGTATTCTTTGGTTGCATTAATACTTTCTGCCCAAGCTGATTATAAATAATTAGATCGAAGGGCTTTACGTCCCCTGTTACCTGAAAATTAACAAAGGATGTTGCTGGATTAGGAAACACCGAAACAACAGGCATATTTTCATTTTCGTTTATTCCGGTTGTTAAATGTCCACATTGACCGGTATTGTTTCCTCCAACCCATTTTACGACCTTACCCACACTATCACCGTCAATAGTCAGGAATCCACCACCAACATACAGTTCGCCGTTATAGACTTCAATAGCAGATACAGAATTGTCAAAGTTGCCCACATTACACCAATCTGTTCCATCATATTTTGCAATGTATGGAGTTGTAACGCCTCCAGCAGTTGAGAATTGTCCCCCAACCCAAAGTTCGTTATTGTAAACCTTCATTGTAAAAAGTTGCCCCCCTGTAATTCCTCCGCCAACTTGCGACCAAGTGTTGCCATCCCAACGTGCAATCATATTTCCGGGACTTCCTGATGCAGTTGTAAAATATCCCCCCACATACAATTCACCGTTATACTCTGCAAAACAATTTACACCGTCCAAAAATCCGGTAAACGCTGTTCCGAAATCATACCATTGAGTACCGTCCCATTTTGCTAAACAATGAAAGGAATTTGAATTGTGAAACCCTCCCCCCACATACAAATCTCCTTGATATAATGTAGCACAATAAGAACCAGAACCACTATTTAATGGTGCATTACCTACGGCGTGCCAATTTGTACCGTCAAACCGAGCAATACCACGAGCTGCTATTCCACTAATACTATCAAATTTCCCCATAACATATATACTCGTGTCAAGTACAAATATCCCAATACAACTATTATTTGTTTCTGCGAAGGGTTGCCAAATGTCATTTACTAATTTACCAATTCCACTATAAAAACCATTTGGATTATTATAGTTTACAGCATAGTAACTGCCTTTATATTTCACAGTTTGTATTGATAGTCCGCCGTGTAAACCTCCAAGTGTATCCCAAGTTGAGTTATCATATTTTAAAAATCGTTGATAACTGAGCACTTGACCTGATGCAACTAAAACATTTGAATCAGCCATTAGATTCCTAATCCAAAGTGTAGAATCCATATAGCCACCTCCAACTGTTTGCCAGTTTTGCGCATAAGCGCAAAACTGGCAAAAAAGGAGAAATAAAACGAAATTCGTTTTGAAGTACTTCATTTTATTGCTGTTTGATAATTCTTTCTGTTTTCACAAAACGATTACCTACCTGAACAGTAACCATGTAAACACCATTGTTTAATATTGATAAGTCAATTTGTTCCTGTAAAGTTCCATAATAATTAGCGAAATTCCTATTGAATACTTCCTGTCCCAGAATGTCATAAATCTTAATACAAACATCTTCGCCTTTTACTTCATTAACTTGAAGAGTAAATACACCTGCTGTTGGATTTGGATAAATACTAAAGAGTGTATTAGAATAAACTTCTTCATCAGTAAATCCCACTGAAATAGCGGTAATATCGAAGCGTGCCATATAACCAGTATATTGATTGACATTTGTTTTAAGCGTATCAATCCACTCATTGGGAACCTGATTAGGATAAGCCCAAGGATAAGTTGTAGGGAGTGAATAAGAATACCCTGCAATATATATCATGCTGTTGCCGTAGGTAGTTATAACACTTCCAGATTCATATCTATTACCTCCAAAGCAGGTTGCCCATGTACGTTGATTTTGGGGATTAAAAGCTACAATAAATGCCTCACTACTAAAAAATGGGTTTGCTTGTGAATAGCTATTTCCGGTAGCGTATAAATCAAGAGAATTAGTAGGGCTATCAGTTGTACCGAAGGCATATAAATAACCATTGTCATCACAGGCCAAATCAAGAACTAATTCAAGTCCCATGCCCCCCCAATAAGTACACCACTTTTTAATTCCTGTAACTGCAAAACGTGCCATCCAACCATCAGGATTATTTGAATTAACATTAACGTCGATATATTCGCCGGCCGCAGCTTGCAATGGGAAAGATAGAAAGTTACTTGTTGTGCTTCCAGACACATAAAAATCTTTCCCGGATACTACTATGGCATAACCATTATCGCTGCTTGATCCACCAAATGCTGTACACCACGTAATTGTATCCGCCTGATTAAAGCGGACAATAAAGGCATCCCAAGCGGAATTAGTATTATCAAAATACGCACCACCACCGGGGTTGACGTAGGGAACACTTCCGTTGGGTTGGGTACTTCCTACCATAAATAACGTACCGCTACCATCACCATCTACATCTTGAATACTACTATTATTTCCGAATAATGTTGACCATTTAACCGCTAATTGTGAATCAAATTGCAAAATAAAACTTGAACCCGATGTAGAATTATATGCTCCTGCAAGATTTACAAGGGGAAAGGTTGAATTGCCCACCCCAACAACAGTAAGGTTTTCCCCGGATGGTTCAATATACATAGCTTGTGGTCTTTCAAAAGCAGCACTTCCGTAATATGTTGACCAAGCTAAATTTTGACCAGAACTATCTATTTTGAAAAAAAACAAATCATTACCACCATTATGTGAGGCATCAATATAAGCACCAGACGGTTGATTTGTTGCATTCGACAATATTGATGATTGAGTAGTTCCACAGAAATAAATATTTGCAGAGGAATCTAATACAAAAGTTGCAAAGGTTTCTGCTGCTGTACCTCCATAGTATGTTGCCCACTGTCGCACAGCAACCGAATTTATTTTTATTAATGTCCAATCCCCACCTAAGCCTCCTACCGATTGAAATGCCCCCGGAGAAACCGGGAAATTATTTCCTGATGTAGTACCTCCCCAATATGAATTACCAGCCTTGTCTGTTTTCACGGCATTGAATGGTGTTTCACCACCCGCTAATGAGCCATAATGAGTTGACCAATCCAGATTAGTTCCAGTGATCTGATTACTCATACCATTTACAACATCGTTATACTCACCAATAACCAAAGTATTTGATGTATTGTAGTTCCCGTTTAGCGTAAACGTTACCGTATTCCCATTTATGTTATACGATGGTTGCCAATTAAGAGGATAAGTATTTCCGGCTGCATCAATTTCCCATGCTTGGGGTTGCTTGTGATAAATAACGCCCAAATCAGAGGAAACAACAAGATCATCACCATTCAGATAAATTGAATTAGCACCTGAATAATCTTGTTGAATGTCTGCCGGATTTCCACCGGGTTTCACAATGAAAAAGTATTTCATCCCTGCCGCATTACTTGAATATACTACATCAATTTTGGTGTAAATTTCAGTACGGAACACCTGATTATACGTTTTCATTCTCAGGCAGCCGTCAGGGATATGCGCTAAGAAAAAATTCTCGTAGTCGCTTCTTTGATCTTTTGCATAAACTTTTGATGATCGCCCATTGAGAAAAGTCATATCAATTCTATGAAGTGAATCTATCGGGTTTGTTTGTGCAGTATCAAGTCGTGCAAATACATAACTCATATTTTCATCCCTGAAATATACTTGTTGTGGATTTCCTCCTGTACGATTGTAATACTTAACATCAGTCTGATTCATTGCTGTATTTAGCAACTGCCCCCGATTTTCGGTAAAGCAAAATGCTTTATTCAACTGCTCGTTATCATTAGGTGTAATTAATCCAACAGTGCTGTATTTAATTGTATTGTAGGTATTTGCTCCGGCAATTTTAGTTTGTCCGGTTACAAGTACTGCCCCCTTATCATCTACTGCAATAGCTGTTGGAATATCGTTTTTATTTGATGGTGAGTTCCAAGATACTGCCCAAATTTCATTGCCCGAACCATCATACTTTATTGTATAATAATCCCTGCTTGTTCCGTTATAGCTTGAACCAGTTACATAAATATCTGTGCCTTTGGTTACAATAGCTGATGCAGAATCACTTTTATTTGCTGCCCCGTTGAACGTTTTAACCCATTGCTGTACACCGGCAGGGTTATACTTAACAGTAGCAAAGTTTTTTCCCTGCGTAGCTGTATTGGTATATCCGGTAACAATTACATTATTCACCGAATCAATGTATAGGCCGGTGGCAACATCATCTAAACTACCTGCACCGGTATAAGTAACAGCCCAAAGTTGAGTGAGTGTGCTATCATATTTTACGGTTTTATAGTCATATCCAGTTCCCATATTCATAACAGCGCCGGTTACATATATATTGCCAAAATTATCCTGTTGAATGTCGGTTAATTGATCGAAACCCAAAGCAGAGCCGCCTGTAACTGTTGAACTGGTTACTGAGCCGTTTGCGGTGTTTATCTTCAACACTGCATATTTGTAGGTAAGTGTACCGGCCTGAGCACCTCCGGCAACGAACAATGAACCCATATTCAGGTATAAATTAATTGCCACATCATTTAATGAGGCATAGTCCCAAGTATTAGCCCATTGCTGTGTGCCCAAACTATCATAGCGAATAAGTAACATATCGTACTTATTAGTGTTTCCCTGCCAAGAAACACCAACACTGATAATAGTATTTCCACTTACCATTAATGCAGTATTCGCATCGTGCTGAGAACCCGCACCGTTATAGGTTGCAACCCATTTTTGTGTCCCTGCATTATTATACTTAATGGTAATTGCGTTATTACTATCCGTTGCATTTTTGTAGTAAGTTCCCGTTATATAAACATTACCTACATTATCAATTTGTACATCAGTAGCAAAATCATCACCATTACCTGAGCCAGCGTAGGTATTTGTCCATAGTACATTACCTGAACTGTTTTGTTTGGTTATCAGCATATCGTAGTTACCGCTGCTGTTAATTGTTGCACCTGCTGTGTAGTAATATACTATACCGGATATAGTTTTTGACCGCACAATACTTCGCTGAAATGAGTTCTGTGTTCCACCCGTTGTTGCCCATTCCTCAATAGCTATCTTTTGGGGTGTTTGTGAAAGTCCCAAAACAGGCAGTAATAATGCAACCGTAATAGCTGCAAAACGTAAATAATCATGTAGCAAGGGTTGATTACCTTTGCTGAATAGTTTTGTTGTTTTCATTCTTCTTTGATTAGTTGTTAGCATCAAAACTTGTCCGGCGGCGTGGCATCTTGACTAAGACCAGGTTTCAGATGGTGTCAATTTGCTACGCTGCTTTTCTTTCGTGCAGACTGCCGCACTTATTACTATGCCTTGCGTGGTAATATATGATAGATTTGATTTTGTTTTCTTCCCCCCGATATAGAAAAGTCAATAACTTAACTACAAGCCTTTAGCTTTGGGTATATCTGATTAGAGTTATTATTTACTTCCACCAATTTTAGTATGGTGATAACAGGCAGAGGATTTGAGAACGTAAACGATATAGGAGCCGGAGCGGGGAGGTCAAGATGTGCGCCGGGCAACGGTTTACGAAAAACAGTTCTGGGAAACCGTTTCTTAACGAGCAATAGGTTCAGCTAAGGTTAAAGTAAGCGGGGCGGGTTATGGCATAGGCATTTTTGTGTAGGGTGTGTAAATATAGTTTCGTTTTGCTCCTTTGTCAAACAAACATTTGTAGTTAGTTAACAGGTCTGCGGTGTATTGTTCGTTGTAAATCGCTGATTGTGAGTTGGGAATACTGAAAAATTTAGACAGCTTCAAGACTGAAAAAATATTTTTATTTATAGACGCAGAAAAGTAAAAAACGTGTGCCAGCGACGGGAAACCCGCCGCTGTTTTGTGTTAACCCCTTAACACAAAATTGCACACGGTTTCCCCTCCGGTAATGTGATACCCCTGCATTTTCCGGCTGGTAAGTTCCGCAAAGCGGAACATTTATTCATAATCAGATTTGAGGATATTTTCATTTTTTGAGTGTGTGCCGCAAACGTTGTTTAGCTACACCCTAAAATAGGGGCGCGGGTTAGTGTGCAGTCCCTTCGGAGGCTCTGGAAAGCCCGGCAAGAAACAAGCACACGCCCGCGCCTTGCGCGAGCGTGATAGCTTGTTTTTTTCTTGCCTAAAATTTCCAGATTTCCGAAGAGAAAAACAGCATCAACGCTGAACGATATGTTTAAATCGGGTTTATCCGATAGGCCTTTAATTTTAGGTTTCGGGACTAAATTTAAGTTGATTTACCCCCGAATGTCAATAGATAACAAAAATTAATTTAAAATCTCATTCTTTGGGTTCTGGCGGCAGTGTTTCAAAAAAGGTTTTCAAATCCATTTCAAACGCTGCTGCAACTTTCAGTAAGGAGTATAACTCCATATTGCGCCCGTGCTCATAGCTGAGATACTGCGCCCGTGCAAAACCGTGATCGTATGCAAATAGTTCGTGACTGCTGTACCCTTTAGCTATACGGAGCTGCCGAATGTGTGCGCCGATTTGTTTAAAAACGGTTTCGGTGTTAGTATCTATATTTTTAGGTTTCGGGCCACGTCTCATTTTTTCGCTTTTACAGGTTTCATTACCGGAAAAGATGCCGCAAACTCATTGCGAATATTGATGCAATACATACAACTGTACCCGTCACAATTTTGCGGAGGATTGATTTTAGATTTACCCTGCAAACATGGTACAATCTGGTTTAGGGGTGTTTCCTTGCGTTTCATGGTAAAGTCAAGGTTTTGGGTTAAACTCAAACACAGCATCGAACAACTGATCTGCTGTTACAATTAGTTCCTTTTCTTCAACTATCGGTAAAACACCCAACCGGTAAAGCCGGGGGAATAGTTTTTGTGCCTCTTTTTTTGAGATATACGCACGTTCACGCATTTGGGGATAGGTTAGCGTCAACAGCATTTGGTGAAGCGAATAGACACCCGCAAAACGCATTCTTACGGCACTGTCTTTTGTGATGTAGGGACACCGTTTTAACGGCGCGGATAAAAGCCTGTATTTTTCGTAGTGCGGACTGTTGTAAAGTTCATTGGATGCAGCCAATGAAAAGAGCCAGTGTTGATAGTCCGCGTAATGGTTCAGCATTTTCAACCCGGCACGGTTATACGGGTGCTTTAGGTCACTTTGAAAGGTTTCCGGGTTTTCGCAGAGTGTTTCCCGGTAGTGCCGGATAATTTTTTTAACAGTTTCAGGTAGTTTGCATTCCCCCGAACGTACCCAAACCGCATACCCGAAACTCATTAGCCGCATAGCTAAAAGTAAGTACCGGGGCTGTGTGTGATAATCTACACTGTTAGTGCTGATAATCAGATGGTATTCTAACAGTTGGAGGGT
>CALRTD020000034.1:0-16228 GCA_943371015.1 Synechococcus sp. UW140
GTCTTTGATCCACTGTGCCTGTTTTTTAAAAACCACTACTTTGCTTCCAAATTCACCATCCACTCAATGCCATATTTATCTCTGAACATGGCAAAGAACGAGCCATCGGGGCTTTCCGTGAGGGGAAGTTCTACTTCACCGCCGGCAGAAAGGCCGTTAAATAACTTGTCGGCTTCCGCTTTGCTTTCGGCGGTTATTGAAATTTTGCTGCGGTTTTCTTTTTCATTCACGCGGCCCATAAATTCAGGCACATCATTTCCGATCAGAAAATTGTGACCAATGGGCAAGGCAATATTCATCAGCTTATCGGCATCTTTTTCCGGGATCTGAAATTCATCGCTTGCCATTTCTTTAAAGCGAATAATTTTCGTGAACTCGCCACCAAAAATAGATTGGTAAAAGTTGAATGCTTCCTGAGCATTTCCGTTGAAATTGATGTGCGGGTTGATGATTGCCATGCTGTTGATTTTATTCAAACGTACTGTTTAATTTATAATCAGGAAAGTGCTGAAAGCGAAAATGTGGGGGGAGTTTGCGACAGGAGGTTGGTGTTGTGTGGATGTTTTGGAGGGCTTGGTGTGGTGGTGGGTTTTGGTGTGTAAAGTTGCGATTTTGCGCACCTGCCCGCCTGATGCAAAACCAGTGTTAGCTGATGCTGTTCTTACATTGAGTACAATGTTTTAAGAAATGTGCCATACCCCCCAATGTCAATGAGTTCGTCTTTGTCTGATTTTATTGCAAGTCCAAACATTCTTGTTTCTTGGTTAAAATATATTTTGTACCCATTTCCGTCTTCTGATTCTTCTAAAACTGTCCAGAGTTCATAAATGTCCGTTGAATCATTAAAGCTTTTATATTTCTGTAGTGTTGGTTCGATTAAACACTTTGTCAAGTCAAGTCCAAAAATATTTGTAATGTCTGGCTCGATTTGTAATTCTTGTTTAATTATTTTCTTTATTTCAGTCGAAGTCATTTTATTTTTCATTCGTCACATGATTGCAATTATAGTTTTCGGGCTTTTCGTTCAGGCGGGTTTCGGAGTTCAAAAGTACATTCGGTGAACTGAACTTCCACCTTCCACGAGTGTCTCTGTGAGGCACCGAAACACAGACTATTGCAATGTGTTGCTACCGGCTGGCTTTTTCAAGTTTATCATTTACAATATATTTTATTTCACCAGTGCCGATAATTTTCGAACCTTCTCTAAATTCGAACACCATGCCTTCAGTCAAACAACCAGCAAAATAGTCGGGTGTTAAGATTTTGATTTTTGCATCAACTGTGTCTCCAGGAAAAACGGTGTCCTTGTCAATGAAAGTTTGTTGTCCTGATGTCTGCATTTCGGCGAAGTCAAACTTTACTTGAGGTCTGTAACCACTTTTTGCAGGTGTTTTTCTACCGCCTTCATCGGTTGTCCTGTATGATAGCTTTGCAATAAAGTCTGTTTTATTAAATTCTTGTTCATAAAAATCAAGAATATTTTTTAAAATGTTGTCAAAGTTACTCTCGTTGTAAAATCTTGTCGAAGTGTCGATAAGTTCAGCGATTGAACTTCCCGATTCAATCTGCCAAGCATTTTGTCCATTAAACTTTATTGCGTCTATTTTCTCAATAGTTAGTGGATAACCAAAATGCTCTTTAAGTTCGCAAACAAAGTCGATAATTTCATCTTGGCCTTGGGTCGGGCAATCATTCATTGCGTTCAAAAACAATATTGTAATGTCTTTCAGTTTATGGTCAGACTGGTCGATGTCAACCAAATTCCAAAGTGTCGAATATGTTTCAATTTTCTTGTCCACTGTGTCGTTGTCTAAGCTTGCCGGTAACGGTTTGGAGATTTGTGGTGGGTGGGATTTTCCGCACAAATATTGGCGCGGAGAATTGAACTTAATGCAACCACAAAACTGCCTGCGGAAAACCAAACTCCACCTATTGCAAATGTGCTGATACGCGTTCGTTCTTCTTTCACGTCAATTATTGTGCCGTCATTAGCGTTTGCAGGCTTTCTATTTTGGTCTGAAGTTCGTCAAATGTCAAAATCTCAACATCTCTACTGTTACTCCTAAATAGTTCAAATGAATATTTTTGATTGTCATCTAAGTCCTTTGTAGAACCAATTAACACAACACATTTAGAGTTGAAGGTTTCAAAATTCCCCTTCCCTTTACTTTTCCCCTTTGTCGCATAAAACTCTTTTTGAAAATTATCACGTTGGTTAAGAACTTGCACTAAACAACCTGTTAAGTCTTTCGTTGCACTATAAACGTCTTCTCCACGATATGGAGTGTTTTCCAACATTTTTGTCTTGTGAGTTTTTATTTCCAAGAATGAAACATTGTCGCTTAAACTGTTTTTAATTAAGAAGTCGTTAAACTTTCCGTTCTGATTGTCTATCGTTTTTCCACCAACGTATGCTTCACGTTTATATAGGATTACTGGTTGAGCAAAAATGGAAGAGAAAATCCAGCTATTATCTTTTAAAAATTCTTGCCATTGTTTTTCTAATCCATCGCCATCTGTTTTTAATTTCATTAAGTCCTTGTATTGTTTCAAAGTCTCTTGAATGTATTTATTGTCAACAATTTCTTTAGTTTTTGCTAAAGCGTCTTTGGTTAAAAAGTCTGTCCCAATTGAAAGTTTGTCAAACAGATCTTTGATCGCGTTTTTATCAGCATCTGAAAACTCGTCAATAGCATTGCCCCAAGAAGCTAACGAAGTTGCAAGAGCATTTGCAATATATGTTTTGGGTGGGCTTGCTATTGTTGAAGGAAAAAGTGAATGAAGATTAATTTTTAAAACAAAATCAACTTCGTCTCTGTTTTTTTAAAAATACTGCTAAATGCGCTTTGCAGTGTCTCAAGGCTCGTTTCATTTAAGTATAACTTCTTATTTATTAAGTCTAAGTCCACCTTTCCTTTTTTCTCAACAATTACTTCGTCAATGTCGTGGTTTTTGTCAAGGTAGTATGCAAAAGGGTTTAGTGTTTTAGTAAATCCCCAACCAAATGTTATTGACTTTACTACTCCAACTGGAAGTTTACCATTAAAGCCAATGTATGTAAATTTTTTAATTGTTTCATATTTGTCGCCACCCTCAAAACCTCTCGGGTAGTGAACAATTTGGTCAACCTTTTTATAGATTTCGCTTGAAATTTGTTTAATTCCAGCAACGGTGTCGTGATAGAAAAATATTTTCTTGGTTGTACTTTCGTTTTCTAATTTTTCGCCTTTGAAGTCTGCCATAGTTCAATTTTTTTGTTGTCTGTTTGTATTTAGCACAGTCGTCTGTTAGAATGACGCATGACGTTTTGGCGCTTGGTATAGTGGTGGACTGCGGAACACAAACTGTCTGTCAGCATAAATATTTTTATTAGAAAACCGAATTTCATTTAACCACTGAACCGTCGATTTCTTTTAAGAGCTGTTATAAGCAAGGCATCTTCTATAATGTGTCATCGAGCGTTGTGATAAAGTCCTTTGCAAAATATTCTGGCAATCTTTCTATTATGTCAAGTAATGGTGTCATTCCAAATGCCTTACCATTTGCAAAGAGAGTTCTAAATATATCTTCTAAGTCGTGGCCCCTTCTGTCAATTATCCATTGGGGATAATTTAATTTTTTGCCATTTTTCAATTCAACTACAACTCGGATTAATTCGTCTGCTGATAATACATTGTCAGAAATGATATTATCAGATGCACGTCCTATATTTAAACTATCTACTGTGATGGTGAAATTTGATTCGACTTTATCAATCACATAATCTGCTACTTTTTGTAGTTCTATACTGTCAAGAGATTCTAATTTGTTGCAATTTTTGTTTGGAAAATCAATTGAGTTAATTTTTGAAACCAAGCCATTATGAATAAGATAACCAGCTACAATAATTGGATCTAAAAAATAGTTTTCGATACTATACCTTTTAAGAACAGAGATTCCTTCTTCTGATGAATTACTTTTATCTCTATCAATTATTCCTCTTGCTAAACTTAATCCCCCTTCTTTTCTTAGTTTTCTTGTCCATTCTCTAACGACTGTAGATCCACCTGATTTGTTTAGTTTTTTTGCACTAACAGGAATAAATAACAATGAAATTTCATCGCTAATTTCTTTACTATATAGATTATAAAGCCTCGTATAAAAACTAACATCGTCCTTGTCTTCGACTAGAACATATCTTCTGTTGTCTATAATTGAACTTAAAGTGGGAACACCACTGGTTAGATAATTTATTGAATTCGATCTTGTTTGTTTTTCAATTTTTGTAGGGCCTTTGCTCATTATAAAAATCGAATCCTCATCACACAAGCCTATTGTTGATGGCGAATGAGTTGTCATTATAACTTTAGCTCCATATTGCTTAATTAAAAACTTGTCTACTACTTCTAAAAATTGCTTAGTAAGGGATGGATGTAAATGTGCATCAGGCTCATCTAGCAATAGTAACTTTTTATACGATGTCTTTTTCTGAGCGTAGTAGTGTAAAAATGCCAAAGACATAATTGTTTTTTCACCGCTAGAAATATCTTTAAAGTCTATTATTTTATTAAGTAATTTATGAGTTAGTTTTATTGAATATGTATATTTCGTATCGGGCACAAAAAAGGATTCCAACTTATTTATATCAAAGTCAATAGTTATATGAGTTGGGTTATCAATCTCAAAAGGTAAATTTGAAATTGCAAATACTTGATTCAATAATTCCCAAGGTGGAGTTGGGTAATCCGTCATATCTTTTCCAGCCTTTATATCAATTGTTTTTCTGAAATGATACATATAGAAAAGCGTTTCAATTCTGTCATTATTTATATTGTCAGAATCTAAAAATAATTGTTCCGGAAAATGATACATCACTTCTTCAAATCCCATATTAACAAATGGTTTACCCGAACTCAATTCAATAACTTTTATTATTTCTTCTTCTCTGCCTTTTACGTTCAAACTTAGCTTTGAAAATGCTTTCTGTAATTGTTGTTCCTGCCCTTTAAACATTGGATGTTCATTGTTTTTTTGTGACAAAACCTTTTTAATTGGGTCAGTGAAATCCCTTATAGTTGCTGCAAAAGCAACTAAGTCATATATCTGAAAGCTGTGAGAGTTGGGAAATCTACCACCGTCTGAATTCCAAAAAGTAATATCCTCGGATTTATAAATAACACTGTTGTCAGTTTGAACGATAGAGGGC
Source organism: Synechococcus sp. UW140 (assembly GCA_943371015.1). GTDB lineage: Bacteria > Bacteroidota > Bacteroidia > Palsa-965 > Palsa-965. The sequence goes on from CALRTD020000034.1 coordinate 5,186, forward strand.
TTTGTTCTAATTAGTTCCAACAATTGAGACTTGCCAGCACCGTTGAGTCCAGTGATAATTGATAAAGAGGGTATATTCTCCCAAGTAAATGGTCCTATTGATTTAAATGTATCTATTACTTCTATTTTCATACCGTGTAGGTCTTTTTGCGCTACCTATAGCTCTCAAATATACGGATTTCAATAAACTAATTGCTTATTTTGTTTAAGGTATCAACTGTTTAATAATCATTACATTATTCAATAAGATATATATTAACGCAGATTACTTAAAAGGCACATCTCCTACTTAGGTATCCAACACACACATCCCTCTCCCCATACAAAGCCCACATTATTGATCACACAAAAAACCACCGCCCCCCAAAAAGAAGCGATGGTCAACTAAATACCTAGATAAAATAAACGCCCTACACCTACGCCCCCCGAAACTGCTTCAAAAAACGAACATCGTTCTCTGAAAACAGCCGAAGATCATTCACTCCGTACTTCAGCATCGTAATCCGCTCAATGCCCATACCAAAGGCAAAACCGGAATACACATTCGGGTCAACGCCGCAGTTGGTGAGCACCGCCGGATCAACCATGCCGCAGCCGAGGATTTCGACCCAGCCGGAATGTTTGCATACGTTGCAGCCTTTGCCGTGACATATTGTGCAGGAAATGTCCATTTCGGCACTTGGCTCGGTGAAGGGGAAGTACGACGGGCGCAAACGAATTTGTGTATCGGCGCCAAACATCTCGCGCGAGAAATACAGGAGCGCCTGCTTCATGTCGGCAAACGAAACGCCTTTGTCAACATAAAGTCCTTCTACCTGGTGGAAGAAGCAATGTGCGCGGGCGGAGATGGCTTCGTTGCGGTAAACGCGGCCGGGAATAACAATGCGTACCGGCGGCTTTGTAGTTTCAAGCACACGAATCTGCACGCTTGAAGTATGCGTGCGAAGTGCAATGCTATTTTTCGGATCGGTGACGTCAACAAAGAACGTGTCCTGCATATCGCGGGCCGGATGTTCTTCGGGGAAGTTGAGCGATGAGAAGTTGTGCCAGTCGTCTTCTATTTCGGGACCTTCGGCAACGGTGAAGCCGAGGCGGCCAAAGATTTCAATGATTTCGCGGCGCACAAGCTGCAGCGGATGGCGTGAGCCTTCGGGTGTGCCGGCGGGTGCAAAAACATCTGTTGAACTGCTGCCGGATTCGTCGGCATCGCTGCCGGCGCGCAGGCTTTCGAACTTCTCCTCGGCCTTTGTTTTCAGGCGGTTGAGCAGTTGACCCACCTCGCGCTTCATGTCGGGCGCAACGGTTTTAAACTCGTCGAACAGTGCCGAAATTTTTCCTTTCCGGCTCAGGTAGTTGAGGCGGAATTGTTCGGCCTGCTCGGCATTGCGCTCAGCAAAGGCTTCGATTTCGAGCAGCAGTGTTTCTATGCGATCTTTCATAATGCGTTCTGGCGCAAAGGTAACATTTGCGGCTGCTTACTTCACAATCTCTACCCACATCCGCACATCCTGAGTCGGGCGTGCATTTCCGTCGGTCTGCAGCAATGATATTTTTTCGATGATGTCGAGACCGCTTTCTACCTCTCCGAAAACCGTGTAGCTGCCGTCGAGATGCGGCGTTCCGCCAATTGTGGTGTACACTTTTCGCTGCTCGGGCGTAAAAATCCGGTGCGGCGTTTTCTGAAACTGCTCCTCAATAATCGGATTGATTTGTGCCGAGAGCAGATCGAGACTATCGGTTTTGTTCAGGTATTTGGCCCGCTGCTGTGCGCGGATAAATGCATCGCGGGTAGTTTTGTTGCGCGGATCATTGATGTAGGCCGAAAAGATTTTCTGCTTCACCGGCTGATCACAACGGGTTTTGATGGTTAAATCGAGCAGACTGTCGGTAAACACCTGCCCCTGCACCAGGTAAAACTGGCAGGCCGACGATTCGCGGTTAGGGTTGATGTCGTCGCCCAAACGTGCAGCAGCCAGTGCACCGCGTTTGTGAAAAAGTGCGGGGTGAATTTCGGCCGGAAGCGTGTAGCCAAGCGTGCCGTTGCCGAGCGCCTGACCCGGCTTTGCGGCTTTGGAGTCAATATCTCCGCCCTGAATCATAAAGTTTTTGATGACCCGGTGAAAGAGGGTGCTGTCGAGGGTTTTGTTGGCTGCAAGGCGTAGAAAATTATCGCGGTGACCGGGCGTTTCATCGTACAGCACCACTTTGATATCACCCATAGTGGTGTGAATAATTACCCTTGAGCGGGTATCGGCTTCGGTAAATGAAACCGAAAGCAATGCTGCGGTTATACCAGCAAAAAGGACGGTAATGCGCTTCGCCATGTTCAAAACTTTTTTATATTTGTAGGAAGTAAAAGTACTTATTCGGCTACTTTGCAGCAAGAATAGTGCCTTTTAATAGGTTGGCAAACCTTGTTTTGTATGGAAAAACGTTTCATCAATTTCTCTCTGGCCGGTAGTTTTGTGCTGGTGTTATTTGCTGCGCTGCCGCTGGTAACCAGCTCATCGTGCAACCGCAACAAAGAGTGCAAAGCTATTGTAACTGTGCTTAATGCCGCCAATGCGCCGCAATCGGGTGTTACGGTAAAACTTTTGCCCAGCGGCAACTGCACCACCTGCACACAAATTGCGCCCCTCACCGCCACTACCGACGGATCAGGCAAAGCCAGTTTCACTACCGATCTTCCCAAAATCATGGACATTGAAGCAAACGCTCAGCCCACCGGCAAAGTAGTTCGCTTTGAAGAAGGCGAAACCGACGAGGTTACTGTTATTCAGTAAGCGTGTAGTTATAAAATTCAAAACGGCTGCTCTTGATCAAGAGCAGCCGTTTTTATTTGTGCTTGCGCGTTAGGTTACTTGCATTCCTGCACCGTTTTCACAAGGCGTGCTGTGCTGAAACCAAGTGAAGCGGCTTTCTCTGTAAGCGTTTTGTAAATCGCTTCATCCATTTTGGGGGTGCGGCTCAAAATCCAGAGGTAATCGCGGTTGGGGTGACCAACCAGGGCGTAGGAATAATCGGGAGCAAGATCAATAATCCAGTAATCGCCCCGCAGCGGCCAAAAAAACTGCACTTTCAGTTTTGCATTATTTCCGCCTTTGGCTACAAAAGCTTTTCCGGTGATTCCGGTTTGCTTTCCGTCTTTCATGCACTTGTTTTCAACCCGCACTGTGCCGTCGTTCATCACTGTATATTCTGCAGTTGTACACGAACAGCCTTGCTGAAATTTTTGCGGGAACGACGCTATTTCATACCACTTCCCGGCATAGCGGCTCAAATCAACATTATCAACTACCGGAAGATCTTTGTTACTGCTGCATCCGAAGAAACTTACCATAAGCAGTAAGATAGAAACTTTACTAAAAGAAGCTTTAACAAAAGAAACCTTCAAGGTCTCAGAGACCTTGAAGGTTTCTTTTGTTAAAGCTGATAATGTTTGCAGATAATACATGGTGGTTTTTATTTCTGTTCAGCAGACTTCAGTTTCTGCGGAAACACCTTGCGGAACTTTTCCACTTTCGGGCGAATCACATACTGGCAGTAACCTTCGCCGCTGTTCTGGTTATAATAATTCTGATGGTAGGCTTCGGCTTTGTAAAACACGGTGAAGGCTGAAATTTCAGTAACTACCGGTTTTCCGAATACGTTTTCGTCGTTTAGTTTTTTCTTGTACGACTCAGCCTTTTGCTTTTGTTCGTCGTTATGGTAAAATACAACTGAGCGGTATTGCGTGCCTACATCTGCACCCTGGCGGTTGAGTGTTGTAGGATCATGTGTTTGCCAGAAGGCTTCGAGCAGTTCGTCGAATGTGACGAGAGCAGGATCATAAACGATCTGACAAACTTCGGCATGGCCGGTGGTGCCATTGCATACTTCGCGGTAAGCCGGGTTTTTAACCGTGCCGCCAGAGTAACCAGAAGTTACACTGATTACACCGTTCATTTGCTGAAAAATTGCCTCAACGCACCAGAAGCATCCGGCGCCGAATGTGGCTGTGTCTGTGGTTTGTCCGGCAATCATTGTTGTTGCTTTTGAAGTTGAATCAGGTTTGGGAATTCTTGTACTGTCGGTTGTTGATGTTGTTGTTTGTCCGCAAGCAGTAAATGCACCGGGGAACAGGAAAATGGCGAAGAAATAGAGCAGCTTTTTCATGTCATAAATTACGCGACAATGGTTCAGACAGATTTGTCTTTACACAAATATTAACAATTGGATGCCGTGTTTTGTTGAGAGCGGTGTTATCTTGTTGGATAAATCAGCACATTTATCAACCCTTTACAAAAAGAACAAACGATGAGAACAGCGTTTTTATTGATCGGACTGCTATTGATGCAGGTTACCGGATTTGCGCAGCAAACCACACAGCAGCGCGGAATCATAGTGAACGGAACAGCCAAAAAAGAGATTGTACCCGATGAAATTTACATTGAAGTTGAACTCAAAGAATTTACCAAAGACAAGAAAAAATATAAAATAGAAGAGCTTGAAGCTGGGTTTCTGAATTTTATTGAAAAGGTGATCGTAATTCCCCGTAAAGACATCAAAATGGCCAATACGGATGAGTCGCTGCTTGAAATGCGCCGCAAGATGAAAGATGCTGATCTTTCCAAAACATACGAAGTCAAATTCAGCAACTTTAATCAGGTTACCCTGCTTATTGCAGCTATGGATTCGCTCAACTGCAAATCGGCTTTCATTACAAAGCTTTGGCACAGCAAAATGGACGAATACAAAAAAGAAGTGCGGGTTGCTGCAATGAAAGCCGCCAACGAACAGGCGGCGTATATGTTGGAAGCAGTAGGCTCAAAACGCGGAAAACCGTTGCTGGTTGTTGATGCACCTTCGGGACTGATTGTGGATATGAATCTTAATCGCGGAAAGGGTTCTTACAAAAAAGGCAGCAGCGACACGGCGCTTCCGAGCGGAGCAGCTATTGACAAACAACTGCTCGATATTGAAGATCCGATCTCATCGCGTACAATTGAGATCAGCTACACCGTAAGTGTAACTTTCGAAATTCTCTGAGCATAACACATGCTGTTCATCGTTATTATACTTTGCTGGATTGGTTTTACCACGCTGTGGCTGCTGAGCGTAAAGCTTCGCCGCGACCGTTTGCTGAACCGGCGCTGGTATGATTTCGGTGATTTTCAGATTCTTGTTCTTGCACTCGTGCTACTGGCCGCGAGTTTCGGCGTGTTTTCGGTTTGGCAGCCGGGGCATACGTTTGCAAGCAGTGAAGAACAGATCAGCTACGGACTCCGCACAAAGCAGCCGGCACTGATTACCAATGCCCTGTGGAGCCGCATCAGCAAAGAGCCAAACAACATACGCCTGCATTATGATCTTGTAAAGTATCATTTTGAACAGGCCGATGATGAAGCGCTGCCGGAACGCCGCCGGGCCTTTGAACTTGAAGAGGTGCGGATGTTTGATTTGTACTCGCACTGGGCAACTGATGTGCATGATGAACGCCGTGCCGACATCGGCAATCTTTTTCTCGGCTGGTACTATTTGCTCAACACTCCGGCCGATCACAACATGGCGGCTTTTCATCTCCGCCAGATGCAGCGAACCGATATGCCATTCGTGAATCTGGCGGTTGGCCGTATGCTTTTCGACGGGCTTGACGGCTCGGCCGCCGTGCCGCACCTGAAAGAAGAGATCAAGCTCAACGGCGGCATTACAGATGCCGTGGCTCTGCTTGCCGAATGCTATGCCGAAGAAAACGACTCGGCCGCACTGGTTGCACTTGTGAATGATCCGGCAACCGGCCCGTTTGTAGATACCGAACTGCGCTACCGTGTTTACTACTTATCAGGCCAGTTTGCGAATTTCTACAAACTCCACTTCAGTCACTTCGGCACCACGTTACCGCTCTGGGGCGTGGCGGGCGGCTTACTAATTTTGCTGGTGTGGTTGGTGTTTCTGAAACGGCTCGGACACACACAGCCGCTTTCGTGGTTTGAACTTGGCGGTGCTGCAGCAGCGGGCGCCGTATTGGCAATGGCATCGTGGTGGGGCTATGCGGTTTTGCATTACAGCTTTAACTTCCGCCTCAACGGACAAGCGCTGAATGATTTGCTGTACTGCATTTTCGGAATCGGGTTTGTAGAAGAATTTGTAAAGCTGATTCCGTTCTTGCTCCTGCTGCGATTCACAAACATCATCCGCCGTCCGGTCGATTATCTGCTTGTAGCTTCGGCCACCGGTTTAGGTTTTGCGTTTTTCGAAAACCTGCTGTATGTATCGCGCTACGGACTTGATGTTTTGCATGCACGCGCCATTACTGCTTCGGTAGCGCACATGGTAGCCGGTGCTACAGCGGCTTACGGGTTTGTACTGGCACACAATCAGCCCCGCGCACGCTGGTGGCTGGTGCCGGCTTTCTTCCTGCTGGCTGCGTTCTCGCACGGGTTTTATGATTTCTGGCTCATGCGCAAAGACATGCCGGTGCTGAGCATCTTTACACTTGTTTTCTTTCTTGTGCAGATTCAATTGTATTCTTTGTTCCTCAACAATGCGCTTAACCAAACGGCAAACTACAATGATGCCCAGTTTAAAACGCAGCGTCTGGCGGCCTTTCTGGCCGGTGCATTGGTACTTGTATTTCTGCTCGAATATGTGAGCGTAACGCTGGTTTACGGAAACGATGAAGGCACTCACACACTAAAAACAGCTTTCCTCTCGGGCGGATTTCTTGTGTTCTTTTTGTCGGTACACCTTTCAAATATTGTAGTTGTTCCGGGCGCCTGGTATCCGCTTTCGGCACTGTTAAATTTCCTCCCGGCCATGTCGGGCCGTAGCCGTACCGATTCATTACCGGTTGATCCGTTTGATCAACTTTTACTGCAACTTGATGATGCTACTATTGTACAGGCAACTGCGGTAAACTACTTAAGCAGGAAAAGCAAAAACGATACAATACAACTCCTCATCGACAACGAAAGCAGCAACATGCAGCTATGGATTACAGCTCCTGACGAAGACGGATCAGTCGGCATTTTAGCCCGTGACGAAAATTCAGCCTCCGATTTTTTACAAACCGGAACAGCAAAGATCCTCTCAGAATATCCTGACAGAAGCTGATATTAACCTGCGGCGTTTAGAGAACCTGCAGCGTTTCCCTTGCAAAAAATTACCGGAATTAAATGACATCTATCTCGGAACAACCACCCGAAGACTTTCTGCTTTATCGCCCGGAGGATAGCGGACAGAAATAACATAGCTGCCGGGAGCAAGTGGCTGATTATTGAGCATGTGCGTTTCGGTGCCGTTGCCCGAAAAAATAGATTGTTCGTGCAGCCGTCGCCCTGAATTGTCGAAAATCTCAACTTGTACCGATCCTTCGTCACGACTGGTTATGCTGAGCACCAACTGTCCGGATACAATCTGATGAATTGTACTGTAATATTCTCTGTACTCTTCGCATCTGCAAAATGTTCGTGCAAGCAACGTGAGTGTGCCATTTACATCACGTTCATACAGCTCATAATAATACTCTGTATTGCCGGTTACATTAGCATCCAGAAATAAATAGGATGTATTGGTTGTGCTTGTTCCGGCAGCAGGAATTACACCGATCTCAAGTACCGAATTAGTTGAAGCATCAATTCGTTTAATAATAAATGAAAGTGAATTGCTTTCGGTGGCTGTGAGCCAGTTCAGCTTGATTCCCTCTTTTCCGCAACTTGCAGCAAAGCTGATCAACTCAATAGGAAGAGGTGTTGTATTGTAATCGATTGTAGCCAGCGTAAAATAGCGAGCGCCCGATGTGTAGAGATCAACGTTGCTGAACACTACCATTGTTCCGCTGATTACAGCTCCGGTGTAAACTGTAGCATTAGAGAAATTGCCGTCATCATCAACCAGCAGCCGGAGATTGGTTATTGGTGTATAACCAACAATAAGCGAGGTTAGAAATCCAACCTGAACATTTTGCGAAAAATTGGTGGCCTGTGTTTTCCAGATACGTTCAATGCGCGCCTGAACACCTGCGGGCAAATTGCTGAAACAGGCAGGGTTGGAGAAGTTTGATTGTGGCGCCTGTCCGTTATTGCCCCAAATCAGGAACGAATTGTTTGCGGTGAATGTGTTTGCGTTGGAAACATTATCGGCAGCAATTGTGCCCAAGCCTACGGCAACCACTTCGTTATTATTTACACTGATGCTTTGTTTTTTGTTCAGGCCGGAATTGTCATCGCGAGCAATACCGGCGATGTCTGAGTTGTAACCGGTATTGGTTGCACCCGACCATACTGTAGTGCTGCCGGATGATACATAATCGACCCCGCTGTTGTTGCCGCCGCGGGTGATTCCGTATTTTATGGATAGATAAGATTCAATCCTGCTAATATCAGCAGCACTTATTGTGCTGTTGTAGGTAATGACTTCTGCAATATCATTATTGGTGTATTCTCCCGGAGGATTAGCGCCTAGATAAAGGCCAACATTTACAGCAGGATTGTAAAGTGTCTGATTGCAGTTTGAACAAGTCGTGTTTGCCACAGAGTTAATTCTGATGCTCTGGTTTGGGCCTGCACCAAGACAAACGAGCGATGATGCCGAAGTAATTGAATACTGCGTGGGCGCTGTAAAATCATACGTATAACCGTTAGTGCCCGTGGAGGTTTGAATTCTGAAACTGGGCTTGAACTGATAACGGCTGGAGGAAGTATTAAAGCGATAAGTTACTGCTGTAATTCCGGTGTTTTCCCGATCGCCCACATAAAAAATAGCACCCGTACTTCCAACCAGATCGCTGCTCAGCGTGGTGTTGAAAAGGTGCGTTTGGTTAACGGTTGAATTACGAATACGGGGCATGTAGGAAAACGATGTCGGTGTTGTAGCGCCTGCAATAAATGTGGGACGTCTTGACGCTGTTCCCTGTGTGAGTGCTGGCCCGCCTGCGGAACTCGATGTCCACGACGAAACAGAACCAGTTGCCAGTGTAACAGTACCGGCGTTGTCTGCCTTGTACCAACTGGTAAGGTTTGCAGAAACACCGCCCGGAGTTTGTGCAAAACAGTATTGAACTGCACTCAAGGTTACAATTAAAAAAAGGTGTTGGGGCTTATTCATTTTGATAAGTGATTGTTGGTAATGAGCGCTCAAATTTAATTTAAAACTTTAATTTATTCTGCCTGTTCTTTTGCATCAGTCTGCAAATCAGGATATCAGCATACTGATTTTCTAGTAGTTGAGGAATACAGATAACAGTACTTGTCTCATCAATTAAGCATAATCGGCCTGATAATTTGTAAACAACAAAAGCCACCTCAATACGAATAAACAACACGTAGTTTCACAAAAAGAACCCTATTAAATCATTGTTAAACAGGCAGAGTTCTTTTTACTGGTAACTGAAAAAACAGCAAAACATTCACGAAAGTGTTCCGGGCGAAAATCCTTCCTGAATCAATCGCTGCCTGAACGGTTCGCGATACGTTTCGCCGAGCGGAAGTTTAACAGTACCAAGCACCACATTTTTGCCGCGCTGTGCAGTAATTTTATTCACCGCAACAGCAAACGAACGATGAATGCGTACAAAGTTTGCCGCAGGAAGTTTTTTGAGAATGTCTTTAAGCGGCGAAAGTGTAATGACCGGCTTGGGTTTTGAAAGCGTGAAGATTTTCACATAATCGCTCATGCTTTCGAGATAGAGAATATCTTCTACCTCAATGCGTACTAGCGCATATTCAGCATATACAAACAGTGCTTTTTGCTGTTGTTTGTGCTGTAGGTAATCATGATAGGCAATGGCTTTTTCGGCGGCCTGTTTAAACCGCGCAAGGCTGATCGGTTTTTGCAGGTAGTCAACCGCATTCAGGTTAAAGCCTTCGGCAGCATAGTGGTTATACGCTGTTGTAAGAATCAGCATAATTTCGCCGGGCAGTGTGCGGTAAAATTCAAGTCCGTTGGTATCCGGCATTTCAATATCCAGAAATAAAAGATCGCAGGAATTGTTCTCTAAATATTTCCGCGCTTCCGATGGCCGTGTAAACGTGCCGTCGAGCTGCAGCCCCGGTATTTCGGCGCACAGCACCCGGAGCACATCCAGCGCAATAGGTTCATCATCCAGAGCAATGCAGCGAATCATACCAGTGTAAGTTCAAGCGAAAATTCAAAAATATGATTTGCCTCGGTGTATGCAATGCGGTGACGATTCGGGTACAGCAGGTTCAATCGTCGCTGCGTATTTTCCAAGCCTATTTTTTCTGAAGCCAGATTGCTGTCTTTAAAAATTTGGTTGCGCGTGGTTAGCCGCAGCACATTGTTTTCGATTTCAACAGCAATAACAAGTTCAGTATCTGTTTCGGTTGTTGTGCCAAACTTGAATACGTTTTCTACAAACGGAATCAGCAGCAGCGGTGCAATTTGTTTATCGGCGGCATTGCCGGTAACCGTAAATACGACACGATTGTTTGGCGTAAGTCGCAACTGCTGAAAGCTGATGAAATTGCTCAGGTAATCGAGTTCCTGCTGCAGCGCAACGGTGTTGTTTTCGAGTTGTGTGGTGCTGTAGCGCAGCATATCCGAAAGCCGCAACACCGCATCAGGTGTGTTGGGCGATTTTGTAGTGCTCAGTCCGTAAATACTGTTGAGCGCATTGAACAGAAAATGCGGATTGATCTGCGCTTTGAGTGTATTGAGTTCGGCGGTTGTTTTTTCGTGCGCAATGGCTTCCATTTTCTGCTGCTGTTTCTGCTGTTCGCTCAGCAGGCGCATCACGGCAGAAACGGCAATTACCAGCAGATAACTCACCAGCATAATCATTACCGGAAACGGCAGCGGAGCAATGCCGGGAGGCTTTCGGGGCGGACCAAAATGTTGAGGCCTGTTCATTTGCGGAGGCCGGAACCGGTGTTCGCTCGTCAGTTCTTCGAGCACAACAACTGCAAAACCAATGGCAATAATGATCAGAATGTAAATACCGATGCGTTTGGTGAGGAAGAATTTGGGCACCAGCACGTGGTAGTTGAGGTAAAACAGTGCAATGATGAGCCCCAGCGCCGGCAGCGAAGTAATGATGTAAGAGAAA
>CALRTD020000035.1:0-15998 GCA_943371015.1 Synechococcus sp. UW140
ATAAAAAAAGAAGCGGGCGGACTTCAGCAAATTGAGCTGGAAGAAACACCCGATACACTGGCCGAACTCGGCAAGCGTAAAACGGCAGCACAGATTCTGGTTGGCTTTGCGCTCGAAACCGATAACGAACTTGCCAACGCGCAGAAAAAATTAGCGCGCAAAAATCTTGATTTTATCGTGCTTAACTCGCTGCGAGATGCCGGTGCCGGTTTTGCAAAAGATACAAACCGAATTACAGTACTTACCCGCGACGGGAAAAGCATTAATTTTGATCAGAAACCCAAAACAGAAGTGGCTGCCGATATTGCCGACCACCTCCAAACGTATTTTAAATGAAGAAGCTGCTGAACCACATTTTTATTGTTGTTGCCATTCTTACTGCTACCGCTGCTGCTGCGCAGGAACTTAACTGTCAGGTACAGGTTGTGTCGCCCCAAATTCAGGGAACATCAGAGCGCCGGATTTTTGATAACCTCCAGAAAGCCATTTTCGAGTTCATGAACAATACGAAATGGACGAACGATGTGTTTGGTCCTGATGAGCGCATCAGTTGCAGCTTTTTTATCAACGTCACCGATAAGCTTTCGAACGACGAGTACAAAGCCACGCTTCAGGTACAATCCACCCGCACGGTTTTCAAATCGTCTTACAATTCAGTAATGCTGAATTACAATGATGCTAATTTCCAGTTCAAGTACATTGAATTTCAGGCATTCGATTTTACCATCAACCAGCACACAACTAACTTAACCTCAGTGCTTGCGTATTATGCGTATGTCATTCTGGCGCTCGACTACGATTCGTTTTCACCCAGCGGCGGAACACCTTACTGGCAGAAAGCGCAAACCATTGTAGCCAATGCACAGAATGCGCCTGAGCGCGGCTGGCGTTCGCAGGAAGATACCAAGAACCGTTACTGGTTGGTAGAAAACATGCTGCAGCCACTGTTTGCCCCCATGCGTACCTGCATTTACAAATATCACCGCATGGGTTTCGATATTATGTACAGCGATGTAGCCGCAGGCCGCGCAGCGGTGCTGGAAGCGCTGCAAGGTCTTGAAGCAATCCACGCACAGCGCCCGCTTTCGTTTCCGATGCAAATTTTCTTCAATGCCAAGGCCGATGAAGTGGTAAAACTTTTCTCGCAGGGCATGCCCGATGAAAAAGGGAAAGTGATTCCGCTGCTTCAAAAAATTGACCCCGGAAACGGTATAAAATACCAGCGGATACAGCAAGGTTAACCACTTATCAATCTGAACGCGCAGGTTTGCAATACAGAGCAAGCCTGCGCGTTTTGCTTGCGTAAAATAACTCCTGAACGCATGAACCCTTTATTCAGAAAACTCAGTATTCTTGCTGCGCTGCTGTTGACGCCTGCAGTTGCTTTCGCCTGCTTAAATGAATATGCATTTCACGGCAAAGGCGGAGATGGTTTCAATGATATTCATGGTTTTGAGAAATTGCCGAGCCGGCATTTCGGAAAACTGGAAAAGGTGGATGCGCTCTGCAAAAATTACAAAGACTCGTCTGATTTTGCAGTGTATCAAATCAAGCAAGGCTTTGTTGGCCGCGGACTACGCATTTTGGTAAAGCTGAGCCATGATTATCCGCGTGAATATGCAATTGCCGCGAATCTCGGCACCGCGTATGAACTTTCGGGGCTTAACGATTCGGCGTTGAAATGGATTACTTACAGCCTGATGCTGAACCCCAATGCCCACGAGGGAACCGAGTGGGTACATACCGATATTCTGAAAGCAAAAATAGCCATGGCTAAAAGTCCGAACTGGCTTGCCACGCATCATGTATTAGCAATTAACCGGAACTATTTCGGGAAATCAATTATCGGGAATAAAACGGAATCGGTTCAGCTTCGAGATGTCCTTAAAGCGATTTACATTCAACTCAATGAACGGCTTCCGTTTACTGCTCCCGGCGATTTGATTATGGGTGATATTTGTGCCGATGCAGCACAGATTATCGAAAAAACCAGTATTGAGGTAGGCATGGCCTGGTGGAAATTAGCCGATGAATTTGGTGTTCCGGAAGTGAGAACCGATCCTCAACTGAAAATAAAACAACTCAATGAAGCCGCGAGAACGATACCCAGTGTTGCAGATGAAGTGCTAATTGCAATTGATGAAAATCAGGAGGAAATACCATCCGGAAACAGAAATGAATCATCGCATAGATTTGTTCATATTCGCTTTTTAAGTTTTGCAAAGTTTTCGGAAAGCAAAGCATGGAAGCTGCAAGATGCGGAACTGCTTAAAAAAATTATTGCTGATTTGCAGACAATCAGAGCTATTCCTAAAGTTCAGTTAACCGCAATTCAGCAAGCATCGTCGGGCGCTAATGCAGTGTGGATATGGATTTTGGGAGGCGGAATTGTTTTGTTACTGCTGTTGTTTTTACTGCTCCGGCACAAAAAATCAGAACGCTCTTAATGTAATTTAATACCGAATTTGCTGCTTAAAATCAGCGCAGCACAATCATTTCAGTATATTCAAAATCTGAATACAGGCAGGAACAGTATTCGGTTGATTTATGAAAATCACAAGAGAGACACTCATTCTGTTTATTTGCTTTACGGCACAGTTGTTATGTGCACAGGAAGAAGAAAAACGAAAATTTTTTGGTTTCAGCAGGCTTGATGATACTGTTTCAACAGAAAAGAGCGGCTTTTTTATTCTTCCGTTGCTTTACTACACACCCGATACACGCTGGGCTGCCGGTGCTGCCGGTGTGTATTATTTTAAAGTGCCTCCCAAGTTTGAGCACGAAGAAGAAACACGTATTTCGTATGTGCAATTTCTGGCTGATTACACGCAAAACCGTCAGCTTGATGTTTGGGGACAATGGAAAATTTTTACGCGAAATGAAAATTATCTGCTCGAAGGTGAAATGCGTTACCGCGATTTTCCTGATCGGTTTTACGGCATAGGCAATCAGAGTTTGATAAGCAATGCTGAGAAATACGAGTATAACTACATCAGTATAAAAAGCCTGATGCTCAAACGCATGAGCCGCAAGTACGATTTCTTTGCCGGAATTGACTACCAGTTTCGGCGCGAATACGGGTTCAGTTATACACCCGGCGGTTTGCTGGAGCAGGGGACTATTCCGGGCTACCGTGGCGGCACGGCTTCGGCAATTGGACTGGTGGCTATTTACGACAGCCGCGATAATCTGATTAACGCCCAAAAGGGATCGTTGATAGAGCTGACGTCCTATATTTTCAATCCGGTATTTGGCAGCACATTCAATTACTGGAACATAAATGCCACATTTCAGAAATATTGGGAAGTAAAGCGAAAACACGTACTGGCTGTTCAGGCCAAGGCGCGGCATGCTGAAGGTCAGGTACCTTTTCTTGATTTGCCTACGCTGGGGAACGATGATATTTTGCGCGGCTATCCCAAAAACCGTTTCCGTGATCGGAATTTTGTGGCGGCACAGGTAGAATACCGTTTTCCGGTATGGTGGCGGTTTGGCTTAGTTGGTTTTGCTGGCGCAGGCGATGTGTTTGCCAAACCATCGGATGTGAGTATGCAAACACTGAAATACTCCGTAGGTGCGGGTTTGCGATTTGTTGTAAATCCAGCCGAACGGCTAAACATCCGCATTGACTACGGCCACGGCCGCGAAGGCGGTTACTTCTACTTTGTAGTGGCCGAGTCGTTTTAAACGAACAGCATCAAACTACAGGCGGAGGAATTGTTGTGCTTGCCGACGATGACTTGTTTGCCAGTTGAGTTTTCAGCGCATTTACTTCTAATTCGAGCTGAGCAATTTTGGCCGAACGGCTGCGAAGCATTACGCTCGCAACAGGAATAAGCAGCATAAGCGGTAAGAGAATCCATGAGATCATGACCAGTAAATTATTGAAGCTTTCGAGCGAGTCTTCTTTTCGTACGGCTTCAAACTCTGATGCAAACCATATAATTACGCCTGCAAGCAAACCACCCAGCAAAGCACCGCCAAACAAGCGCAGCCAGGAGAACCAGCGTTTGTAAACAATGCGGCCATAGAGCAATACCAGCAAACCGGCAAAAGCAGCAAGCGCAAAAAACATGAGCAGTATTGCCATATTTACGGCAAAGAAATTTCCTGAATCGGTTGCTGTAGGTTCCATAGTTGCAAAGTAACACCTTTATAGATTGATTTCGTATCGTTTACTATCAGATTTTATTTTGAGAGCAAAAACGAAAAGCTTCAACAGGTGAGCAATTCGCTGATAATTCCGTAACCTTCTGTATCTTTCTGCTCCGTACCAGTTATACACATAAATCAAAACCCCCGGCTGAACCCGGAACTGAGTTATGATAGCTGGAACAATGCGGTCCCAAATGATGAAAACCCCGGCTATGGATATAGTATCCAAATACCACGTTTCAGGTGAGGAGCTGAACCGTGAACAGGAACTGGTGGAAGCCGCCCAGCGCGATCCCGTCCAGTTTAAAGCCCTTTATAACCTCTATTACGAACGCATCTTTCTCTACATCTGGCAACGGATGGAAGATAAGGATCAGGCGCACGATGTAGCTTCACAAGTCTTCCTCAAAGCAATGAGCAATCTTCACAAGTACCAGTTTCGGGGCGTTCCGTTTGCCTCGTGGCTGTATCGGATTGCTAAAAGTGAAGTCTATACCGTTTTCCGTCAGGAACAGGCACAGCGTACGGTAAGTATTGATACGCACGGTATCAATACCATGATGGAGGAAATTCAGGAAGATCCTTACGAAGGTTTTGCACCTCTGCTTGGCGATGCCGTGGCTTCGCTTGATGAGGACGATCTTCAGCTCATTGAAATGCGTTTTTTCGAGAAACGACCGTTTAAAGAAATAGCGGATATCCTCGAGATAACCGAAAATAATGCGAAAGTAAAAACGTATCGCATCCTCGAAAAATTACGTAAAAAGCTCACCGATATGCGCCGCGCTGCCCAATAAGCGCTGTTCACAATCCTACTTTTGCCTCTGCTACACAACAAAATGAAACGAAACGTAAAAATAAACCGCCCGAAACCGAGTACAGAAGAAATTCTGTCGCGCCGGAATTTCGATGCCCTGTACGAGCAGTATCAGCAACTGCCCGGACGGGTTATTGCCAAGCCGTTCTGGCAGAAAGGGGCGTTCTATGCTTCGGTAGCTGCTGTGGCTGCCGTGCTTGCCGGAGTTTTTCTGTATCTCAATAGTGCTGATCCTGTTACATCAACCAACAATAACGATCTTGTAAATAACAATAACTCAATAACTCCTGCCGACTCTGTGGCGGCGCTCAATACAGCTTCCGGTGTGCCTGCGCCGGTATATCAAGTCCGTACAATTAACACAGCCGCAAAACAAGTTATTGATGCCGGAAACGGAATCAGCATTTCGGTTGCCCCAAATTCACTGGCCGATGCTTCCGGAGCGCCCGTGAGCGGAGAAGTTGAACTGCGCTACCGCACCATCAATGATCCGGTTGATCTGTTCCTCTCCGATATCCCGATGAATGCATCGAGCGATAATTCGGCAGCGTGGGAATCGGGAGCAATGGTTGAAGTGCTGGCTTTTAAAAACGGACAGCCGCTCACGCTCCGCAAAGGAGAATCGCTTGAAATTCAGCTTCCCGAACGCAGCGGATTCACGACCTACAGCCTCGAAACAGCCAGCGCATCCTGGATTCCGGTGCAGCGCAACGATGAACAATCGGCAGCCGGTATGCCCGCAAACGGATTACTTTCAATTGACGAACTTCCTGCTGCAAAACGTGCCGCATACAATGCACTGCTTGAGCAGCAGCGTATCGAAGAATATAACATTACCGCACCGCTGCTGCCCGCGCTGCCTGCCGAGCCCCGCGCTGCCAACCGCACCAAGAACCGGTTTAACGTTGATTTCAAAATCAATGAATTTCCTGAGATGAAATCATGGGGAAATGTGGTGTTTGAAGTTGATGAAACCAACCGCAAATTTGATCCCGCAGTGTACAAAACAGAGTGGGAGGATGTGAAACTCCTGCGCGCCGGACCTACCGGTTATCAGATCCAGCTTCGCAAAGGCGTTCGCACCGAAACAATTGACGTGAATCCGGCGCTCGAAGGGCAAGCACTTGCTGCTGCACAGGCCGAGTACACTGCTGCATCTGAAAAGCGCAGCAACTTACTCGCCAAGCGCGAAGCTCAGCTGGCAGAACTGCGCAAAACTATTGCCGAAAAATGCAATGCGCTCCGCAAACGCGAGCCTGACACACAAGCCACACAAAATGCAGCTGCCGGAAAAAGCATCCGTACCGGACACTTCGGCATTTTTGCAGCACTTCGCAAAATTGTTTGGCCGGCCAGCCGCAAGGTATCATCACTTACACTGGTTGGCGACGACGGAAAACAACTTGCAGCCGATAAAATTTGCCATGTGCAGCAAGGCATAAACTCTGTTTTTGGTTGGAATGCTGCTCCAGCAATGCGTTTCAGCTACAACAACGCTTCCGGCAATCAGCTTTGGGTGCTCAGCGGCGGTAAGTTATATTCAGCAGGTAAAGACCAATTTGCAGGTACCGACGCAGCCATGAAAATAACGCTCAAAGCGGTTCCCGCAGAAGCTGCGGCTTCGGCTGATGCACTTCGTAATTACTTCGGATTCTGATTCATTCAGCAATGCTCCTGATTCGGAATATCATTCTGTTGATGTTACTGTTTGGCAATACACTTGCTGCGCAGAACATTGCCATGCATACGGCAGTAACGCTGACAAATACATCTTTTTCTGCGGATACAACAGAAGTTCCGGCCGGAACAATCATTGTCAGAAAAAAACCGATTCTGCCTTACGTAAAAGTGGATTATACGCTGATGGCATCGTGCGTAACCGAAATACGGCAGCCGGATTTCAGCGATTCGGGAGCCCAGTGGATTGCCCAGCCGTTGTTTGACACCAACTGTATTCCGGCTTCATTAACGCGCATACTTCCCCAAAAAACGCTTCAGCTGGGCCGCACGTATGCGCAGAATATCAGGTACGAATACACTGCGGCTGACTCGGCGCGCATGGATACGCTTTACATTGCTTTCTGGATTGATACCAAAGGCAATATTCGCGGTGCATATCTCGACGAGAAAGAAAACACAACACTGCCCGCCGAAATATACATGCAGCTGAAAGCAATTACCAACACATTTCGTACGTGGGGGGATAAAGGCGGCGGTTATATGACCAAGCGAAAATTGTTACGTAAAAGCGAATTCCGCAGACAGGATTATTATTGTCTGGCCAGAGTAGTAGTTTCAGCAAAACCGCTCACCAAAGAGCAGGTAATAGCAGGGAAAAGTGCAGTGCCCGTAATGGATTATCCATACGGCAGAGCTGTTGGAGTTGAAATGCGGTAGATTGTAGTTGTGCCAGATAAAAACATTCACAATTTGTTGCTTTCGGCTTTGGGTTAAAGTGAATTAATTACTTTGCACCACCTTAATAAAACCCAAAGCATGAATAAAAAACTACTTCTCTTTATTGCAGGAGCCGGATTTACTGCAGCTGTCAGTGCACAGTGCGTAACACCGCCAGCACCAACAGCCGCAATAGCCAATCCAGCTGCAGTTTGCAGCGATACAGGCGGAACAACCTTGCTGTCTGCAACAGTAACACCCGGCAATTTTGTGGCTTGGTTTGATGCCCCCACAGGAGGTAATTTTCTTGGAATAACCACTAGTACCGGTACTTTACCCGTAACAGCTCCCAGCACAACAATCTATTTTGCTGAAGAATTAGCCACCGGAGGCTCTGCTTCTCAAACCTTCTCTTATACTGGCGGTGTTCAGTATTGGGTGGTTCCCTTTGGTACAGATACCGTAACACTCGAAGCCTGGGGCGCTCAGGGCAACTCTAATTCACAAGGAGTTCTCGGTGGTTTGGGTGGTTATGCCACAGGAAAATTAGCCGTTACAGCTGGCGATACGCTCTGGATTATGGTTGGCGGCGGTGGAATTGCATCTACAGCCGGCGGTTTTAACGGCGGCGGTGCAGGCGGTACTTCACCCTGCACTACTGCTGATGCAGGCGGCGGCGGCGGTGCATCCGACATCCGATACATGGGAACCAGTCTTGCCAGCCGTGTGCTTGTTGGCGCAGGCGGCGGCGGTGCAGGTGGTAACCGTATTGCTGGTTGCGGTCGCGGAAACGGCGGCGGTGGTGGTGGCGGCTATTTTGGCGGCGGCGGTGGTGCTGCCTGGCCAGGTGGCACACCGGGAGCAAATCCAACAGGCGGCACACAAGTGGCCGGCGGCTCAGGCGGCGTTTCTACTTATACTACCGCAGCTCCGCTCAATAACGGTGCAGCCGGTGTAGCCGGAATCGGTGGAAACGGCGGTCTTGAACTCACCAGCAATCAGGCCGGCTCTCAAGCCGCAGCGGCAGGTGGCAGCGGCGGCGGAACTACAGGAGACCCGGGAAATTATGCCGGTAACTTTACCGGACAATCGGGTGCGGGTGGTTCCAGCTATTACGGTACACTTGTTAACGGAAGCACAAATTTTGGCGTGCGCACCGGAAACGGTCAGGTTGTGATTACTTACCAATCATCCTGCCCAAGTTCATCACGCACTCCGGTTACTTTTGTTGTTAACCCGCTGCCAGTTGTTACTGCTTCAACAGCACCATCAACAACTGTTTGCGAAGGAACAACTGTTACACTCGCCGGAAACGGTGCTGTGTCTTATACATGGAGCGGCCCATCAGCAGTTACAGACAACACACCTTTTGCCGCAACAGTTGCGGGTACAGGTGTTTATACAGTAACCGGTACCGATACCAACAACTGCTCAAGTACTGCAACTGTAAGTCTCACAGTGAATCCGCTCCCGCAACTCAGCGTATCTGCAAACAACCCGGTAATTTGTAATGGTGATACCGTTACACTTTCAGCTTCAGGTGCAAACACCTATGTATGGTCAACCGGCGGTACATCAGCTACAGAAGTTATTACCCCCTCACAATCAGCTTACGTTGCAGTAATCGGAACCGATTCGGCTACCGGTTGCAGCAATATTGACTCTGTGATGATTACTGTAAATGCACTTCCCGTTATTGCATTTACGGTAAGTGATCCTTCTGTATGCATTGGCAGTACATCGGTAATCACAGCTTCTGGCGGATCCAGTTATATCTGGTCAACCGGCGACTCAACAGCAGTGATTTCAGTAGCGCCAACAACGGCAACCGTTTACACAGTTACTGTAGCCGATTCTAACGGCTGTACAAATACAGAATCAGTATCACTTACAGTTGATCAACCTCCTGTAATTGCAGCAGCAGCTAATTTCAGTACAATCTGCGCCGGTTCAACGGTTGAACTTTCTGCCACAGGTACAAACACCTGGCTTTGGTCAACCGGAGGAACAACAGGTCAGATCAATGCATCGCCAACAGTTACTACAACTTACACGGTAACCGGCACTGACTCGACCACCGGATGCAGCGATACAGCTACAGTAACAGTAAACGTTAATCCGCTGCCAACCGTAACACTTTCACTCACACAAACAACGGTTTGTTTCAACGATGGTGCCTTTACACTCACCGGCGGAAGTCCGGCAGGCGGAATCTGGTCTGGTCCCGGTGTAAGCGGTTCAACCTTTACACCTGCAACTGCCGGAAACGGAACTCAAACAATTACATACACCTATACCGATGCCAACCAGTGCTCGGCAAGCGCAACAGCATCAATTGTTGTTAACGCCTGCGTAGGTATTACTGAAATTGATAATCAAGGTGCATTGCTGATTTATCCCAATCCTGCAGGCGAGTTTATTAACCTGAAATGGAATGATGAACTCCGCGTACAGCGCATCGAAATTACAGATGTAACCGGACGAGTTGTTCTCGCAGAACCAGCATCAACCGGAAACACACTCCAGCTAAACCTCAGCACACTTCCGCTGGGTGTTTACACGGTTCAGGTAATTTCAGCGAATGGCGTTCAGAATACACGCATCATTAAACACTAAAAGTAGTGTAATGTGTAAAGTGTAAAATGTAAAGTGTTTAAAAATGAAAAAGCCACCGTACCCGGATTTACCTGGGCGGTGGCTTTTTCTTTACGGATTAGGGAATCGTTTTACACTTTCCACCTTTCACTTTCCACTTTTATCTTACCAGGCGAAAAGTTCGTAATCCTTCATCATTTTATTAACCTGCTTTTTCACAGCAGCAATTTTCTTGTCGTTCTCATGATTCATAAGTACTGTATCAATGAGATCAACAATAGCGGGCATATCGCGTTCTTTCATGCCGCGGGTTGTCATTGCCGGTGTTCCGATGCGGATTCCGGATGTTACAAACGGCGATTTATCGTCAAACGGAACCATGTTTTTATTTACGGTGATATCGGCGCGCACGAGAGCATTTTCGGCTTGTTTTCCGGTAATGTTTTTCGAGCGAAGGTCAATAAGCATGCAATGGTTATCGGTTCCGCCGGAAGTAACATGATAGCCACGGCTGATAAATTCGGTAGCCATTACATTGGCATTTTTCACTACCTGCACAGCATATTTCAGGAAGCTGTCGGTAAGGGCTTCATGAAACGCAACAGCTTTTGCTGCAATAACGTGTTCGAGCGGGCCGCCTTGTGTGCCGGGGAAAACGGCGGCATCCAGCAAAGAAGCCATGCTGCGGATTTCGCCTTTGGGTGTTTTGATGCCCCACGGGTTATCAAAATCTTTACCCATCATAATAAGACCGCCGCGGGGGCCACGCAGTGTTTTGTGGGTTGTTGTGGTAACAATATGGCAATGCGGCATCGGATCGTTGAGAATGCCGCGGGCAATGAGTCCTGCCGGATGCGAAATGTCGGCCAGCAGCAGTGCGCCAACACTGTCGGCAATTTTGCGCAAACGGGCATAATCCCAATCGCGGGAATAGGCCGAAGCACCGCAGATAATCATCTTCGGTTTTTCTTTCTTGGCAGTAGCGGCAACTTTATCGTAATTGATAACGCCGGTCTCCTGCTCAACACCGTAGAATGTGGCGCGGTAGAGTTTGCCTGAAAAGTTAACCGGTGAGCCGTGTGTAAGGTGACCGCCATGCGAAAGATCGAAGCCGAGAATGGTATCGCTGGGCTTGAGGCAGGCAAGCATTACTGCTGCATTGGCCTGCGCACCGCTGTGCGGCTGTACGTTGGCCCACTCAGCATTGAACAGCGATTTCACACGGTCAATGGCAAGTTGTTCGCTTTGATCAACAATTTCGCAGCCGCCGTAATAGCGTTTGCCGGGAAGTCCTTCGGCATATTTGTTGGTGAGCACAGAGCCCATGGCCTGCATAACTTGATCGCTCACAAAATTTTCAGATGCAATAAGCTCAATGCCATGAAGCTGGCGCAGGTGTTCCTGCTGAATGAGTTTAAAAATGGCGGTGTCTTTTTTCATAACGTGCTGATGCCTTATGAGGCCGCACAAATGTAATAAAACACTCTGAGTGTGTTGTTTTTGTTCTGTAAACTGATACTGAACAAGCTGTATTCATCAACAACTATCCCGATTTCCGGTAATACAGTATTCCGGCTCCGAGCATTAAAAGTAACAACGGACTTTCAACCAAACCGGCCAGAAACCTCGACAGGTCGTAAACAGCGGCACTATTGCCCAGTAATGTTCCGGCAAAAAACAACAATGCGCCAAGTATAAAAACGCTTGAATAGGCTAACAGAATGAGCTTCGTGTAAACTTTGGTATGAAATGCTGTGCGGATAACCAATACAGCCAGTAAACAAAACAACGCGGCAAACAACAATGTGAGCGGCCATTTCGAGTAATACAATTGTGCGTAAGAAAATGAAGTCAATACATTAAGCACTGGCGAAAGATGAGAATCAGTTGCGTGATAATAGGTTACACGCATTTGCTCATTCACATTCAGAAAAACAAATTCGCGAAAAAAGCCAAGTGCTATGTAGCCAAGCACGAGCAATGCTGTAACCGCTTTACGCATTCCCGAATTCATGCTGCTGTAGTTTTCTTACTGAATTTACTGATCCACAACCACCACAGTCCGAAAATGAACAGATACATTAGGATCTGAAACAGGTAAGTGTGGTTGAACATGAGCCAATCGGGATGGTTCAACACGATAATGCAAAGCGCGGTAATGCGTATTACATTCATCAAAAAAATAGCAAGTAATCCGGCAGGAGCGAACCAGAGTTTATGCTTTAATGATCCCGGAAAAGCAACAATGAAGCTGAGAAATAATGCAAACAATGTAATTCCGTTGCACGGATCCCCAATCCACAGCCCGTGCGTGCCGTCGATACCAATAGTTCTGATGGTTTCACTTGGGCCGGTAAATGTTTGATAACCGAAAAGCTCAAGCAGCCATAAAGAGGCTGAAGAACTAACGTTTATAACGAGTGTGTCTAATTTCCCCCACGGATTAATGAACTGATCGTAAAGGACAGTCCATCCAAAATACAGCAGAAAGAAGATCAGCAGGAAGCGAACTAATTTTCGCCCGGCAGGTTTCATCAGGCTGTTTTAGACTTGAAATGCTGCATCAGTTTACGACCGCCAAACACTGCGGCGGCGCCAACAGCGGCTATAATTCCGCCATCAACAGGAATGCATGGTGGTGGCCAGCATGGCGGTCCGTCTGGCGGGGGCGGGGGCGGGGGAGGCTGTGCATTGAGCAACAGCATGCCGGCCGGAATGCAAAAGAGCAGAATGAGCACTAAGATTTTTCCGGTACGCGTCATAACAGTATAATGTGCTGGCTTTTCAAACCGTTAGTAATTTATCTTTTGCGAAACTTCAATCTCGCCCTGCTGCACGCGAAGAATGTAAATGCCGTGCGAGGTATGCTCAAGCGGAAGTTTTACCTGTTCGCGGCTAACATTGAGTTGCTCACGGAGAAGTTCCTGACCTAATGTATTGTAAATGGTAACTACAACAGGTGTTGTTTCTTCGAAGCCAAAGGTAAGCAGCATTCCGTCGGGTGTGCTGATTGCATTTACCGGAATTGTGTTGCTAACTTCTGCACCGGGAGTTGTTGTCACCTGACGGCAGTAGCTGATACCAGCCATTGATTCATCGCCGCGATCGAAGTGCAGCATGTAGCGGATTTCATCAACTCCGTTTTCGGCGCTTACGGTGATGCTCTCGTGTTTACGTACATCAATCATTTCACCGGTTTGCAAATCTTCGAGCACAACGCAGGAGTATGCACTGAAGCGATCGATGTTGCCAAATTTCAATTCGAAATTTCCGGCCATGCCAGGTGTAATAACTACAGGCACACTATGTGTTTCGCTGGCATAATTACGGTTATCGAAGAAAAGATCTGTACCGTTTTCGGCTACAGTACGCATATAGGGCGAGTTTTCGTTGGGTGAAACAAGCGCCGGAATATCACCTTCGTCCTGAGCCGATGTGTAACCATCGCCAAATGTAATCAGGTTCTCAGCACCAATAGGCTGACCATCTTTGCGTTTAAGCTGGAGACGAAGCAAAGCATGATCATCAGCCTGACGCACAAATACGGCGGTTGAAGATGTTTTGGCTGCCTCTGCAATACCAACGCTTCCGGCAGCTGTAGCCTGAACCATAAAGCCCTGTGATGAATTGATTACGCCACCTGAACCTGCAAGTTTAGCAGTACCCATATTGGTAGCGCCATCCCAAGTGGCGTAATTTGAAATTGATTCGTCGATAATGTAGAAGAAGTTGTTAACGTTGGTTCGGGTAAATGACGACCATTGAACCTGCGACATAAACGGATTACCAATAATTGTAAATCCAGACGGTACTGCGATGGTACGATCGCCAATAACAGGAACTCCGCGTGTATCGAAAAGGAGACCGGAGAAAGTTGTCATGTTGTCGGCTGTCCAAACCATGAAACCTTGTCCGGTTCCAAGTGCGGTTCCGGTTGAAGTAACATTGGTGTAAACAGAACCCGAATAGCGGCGCACAGAGCGGAAAATAGGGCAGCAGGCATTGCCGTCGGCACCGCCAACTCCGCTCATATACATTTCATTATCCCAATCGAGAACAGTTGAGCCGGTAACCGGACTTGACAAATAGCTCCAATAAGGAGTTGTTGTTGATGGTGCTGATACACCGATAAAACGCTGACAAATAAAGCGTGTTCCTCCGAGCGATCCGCCGCCGGCAGCTACCTGATTAATCCGTGCGGTTCCGGAAGCATCAGAAACAAATACAAAATCGTTGGAACTGGCGGTAAGTGTTCCGGCAGTTAGGAACAATGTACCGCGAATGCGGTTGTTGGCCACATTGCTTACACCGGAGGTATTGTTAATTTCAAGGCTTCCGAAATCAGTAAAGAATGAACCTCCGATGCTTTGAGCGGTTGTTCCTTCAAAAATGACCCGGCCTGTTGAACCGACTAAGCCACCTTCACCGTTCCAGCTTGCACCACGCTGGCGATAACTGAAAATACCCAGATCTAAGGTTCCGCTGATCAGGTTGGTAGTGCCATTGGCAATTACATCACTTAGCAGTTGCAGGCTGGCGGAACATGATATATCAACATTGTTAAATACTTCGGCAGCTGTTGTGCGATGTACTGTTTGATTATCTGTACTGTTAAATGTGATTAACGGCAAGTTAGAAACCGTTGCAGAACTTGAATTAAACCAATTGCCTCCAAGAACAATATTATTGGAAGAAGCATTCAATCCTGTAATAGCAATCATCGATAAGTCGCCGGCAACCAGAAATGTACCGCCCGGATCTAATGTTTTGGCATTAACACGGAGTATCAGATTGAAATAACCACCGGGTAAATTGGAAACTGGGGTTGCCAAATTTCCGTTATACTCAACGGTGTTGTTCAGTGAGCTTGCCTGCACGTTTTCTGTTCCTACAAGCGGGCGGCCAAGTCGTAAGTAAGAGTTAGCAAGGTTATTCCACACAGAAGTGCTGCTGGTAGAAATTGCCCCCCCGAGGAGTCTGACTGTACCTGAGTTATTCACAATAGAATTACTCAGCAAGTTCATATAATTAGAAGTTTTGTTAATTAAAGTACCGGCAGGAATTGTGTAAGTTGAATTATTATAAAAATACCAGTTACCGCTGTTGGTGAAATTTCCGGAAATAACACCTCCTGGCCCAAAGAAATACAATGTTGTGGTTGTGGTGAACGTCCCGTTTTGTGTGAAATTTCCACCACGGTTGCGCATCTGCCGGTTAAGTGCAGAAAGTGTTCCGCCGGCATTGATATTCATAGACCGGAAATCTGTAATCTGAATATCAACTACCATTGTAGTACCGGGGGCGATATTTACATCATCATCAGCATCCGGAATTCCGTCGGCATCTGAACCAGTAACGGTCCAGGCTCCGGGATCACTCCAAACACCGGAAACGGCAGAAGAGGTAAAAGTAGCTGCAGAAATCGCAGAGGTCATTGCGAGTGTAAGCAGTAAAGCAGGGTATATTTTTTTCATTGCCCGATTATTATATTGGCTCAGCTTTATACGTGCAAAATTAACGTAAAGATACCAAACTTGCTAACAATCTTCTTGTGTGCAAATGTCTGGTTTATAGCGTATTTTGCTTTTTCAGGCATATACGGAATTATTTATTGTTGGGTTTTTGCTGCGGTTTAACATTTTATCAACCTCCGGGTTTTGCAGGAGGGCGCAATTCCCATTGGGTTGAACTATAAATTATGTCGCTTTTAAGTTTCTGATTATTATTGCAGTTAAATTCACAAAATGCCCGGCGATCAGCAACTTGTTTCGATACGTGACATAAAACGAGTTTGGTCCGTAGTTCGCAAGAACTGGATCTTACTCGTAATCCTCCCGATACTGGCGTTTTTTGCCGGCGAAATCTACATCTATCGTATTACGCCCGTATATTCTGCAAGTATGCAGTTGCAGGTGCGTATTAACGAATCTTACAATCCCGGAAGCGTTATCAGCGACAATGCTACAGGCGGATATGGGAACGTAATGCGTTCTTATGTTGACATTTCCAATGAGAAACGAGTAATCAGTTCTTA